>JACQXH010000170.1 GCA_016208845.1 Nitrospirota bacterium
TTGCTTTTTCTTCTGTAATCGCATACTCCCTTTGCATCCTTGTTACTCTTAGCGGCTGACCGTATATTGCCTGTTTGAAAAGATTATCTATTTTCCTGTTCAATATTTTAATTTTGCCGATTGCCATTTTGTTTTTCCTCTATTTTTCTTAGAAGCATATCTCATGCCAATTTTAACATATTGATTTTCAATACTATTTATTAAGAAGGACATTAATTTCATTGTCATAATAGCATATTTTGCCATTATTGCATGGTGAAAAGACCTATAATTAAATGGGGACACATCCGATGTATTCTCCAGTCATATAATTCCAATTTGCAATCAAAATGGCACTTAAACCAACCACCCCTACCCCTCCTTAACTAAGGACCGACAGTAGGTGCTTTAAGCAGGGGAGTTTGAAACCCAAAAAAAAGCTCCCCTCCTATTTTAGGACCAAAAGTAGGTGCCTTAGGCAGGGGATTAAGGGGTGGTAATAAGGTGTCAGCTTGAAAGCCACTTGGAATAAGCAAAATGCATGAAGAACCATATTTAAAATATTAAATAGGATACGTCCCTATTTTTACTTAATCCTTATTCTAACAGTGTTGCCATGAGCTTCCAGCCCTTCATTATCAGCGATGTCTATTGCTGACTGGGCGAGCTTTAGAAATCCGACCTGCTTAAAATGGAGGAGACTTGAGCGCTTTATGAAATCATATACCCCGAGCGGAGAGGAAAATCTCGCAGTCCCGCAGGTCGGAAGCGTATGGTTGGGCCCTGCGATATAATCACCCATAGTCTCCGGCGTCCATTCGTTTAAAAATATGGCCCCTGCATTCCTGATCTTCGGTAACAATTTTGCAGAGGTCCTGGTCATTATCTCAAGGTGTTCGGGCGCGATCTCATTTGTCCTCTTGAGATTTTTCAACTGCGCATCGAGTTCCTGATTTACTTTTTCAGCCAGGGTCACTGAGTCCGTAATCAATATTGAGGACGCCATTTCGTCATGTTCTGCCTGGGCAAGAAGGTCCGCAGCGATGAATGACGGCCTTGCGCCTGAATCAGCGATTATCAATATCTCGCTCGGGCCGGCAATCATATCAATGCCCACGTCCCCGAAAACCATCTGCTTGGCAGCGGCAACATATATATTACCGGGCCCGACGATCTTATCAACTTTTTTTATTGTCCCGGTGCCGTAAGCCATCGCGGCAATCGCCTGAGCGCCTCCGATCCCATAGACCTCCTTTACGCCGAGAAGTTTTATTGCGGCAGCAACAGAGGGATTGATCTTTCCTCCGGATGGAGGAACGCAAAGGCAGATTTCCTTCACGCCCGCAACCTGCGCAGGGATTATATTCATAAGCACGGTTGAAGGATAAGACGCCTTGCCTCCGGGGACATACACGCCTGCTCTCTCAATAGGCCTGATTATCTGCCCCAGCAGCGCCCCCTTCTCTGAAAAATACCATGACTCCTCTTTTTGAAATTCATGGAAGGCCCTTATTCTTTTAGCCGCAAGCCCCAGCGCCTTTATCAATTCTTTTTCTGCTTTCTTGGCGGAGGATTCTATCTCTTTCCTGTGTATGGAATCCCTCTTACATCGTTGATGATCCGTGCAACTGCATTTTGAATACCGCCCTTGCCGTTATCAACTGAGGCCCTGTCTCTGAGAGATTTCATGAACGCCTTAAGCTGCGGCCCTTTAATCAGTCTCATTTTATTCTCCTTATCTTTGCGCCCAGAGGCCTGAGCTTTTCCTCTATCCTCTCATAACCCCTGTCAAGATGATACACCCTGTCAATGACAGTTGTCCCTTTGGCGGCAAGCCCTGCCAGTATCAATGACGCACTGGCCCTTAGATCTGTTGCCATAACAGGCGCGCCCTTCAATGATTTTACCCCCCTCACAGTCGCTGTAGCACCTTCTATACTGATATCAGCCCCCATCCTCTTCATCTCAGCCACATGCATAAATCTGTTTTCAAAAATATTTTCAGTGATCAGGCTTGTACCTTCAGCTATTGACATCAGCGCCATGAACTGCGCCTGCATATCGGTCGCAAAACCGGGGTAAGGCATGGTCTTTATGTCTACGGAAGACAGCCTTGCAGGTCCTTTAACTGACAGCTTGCCTTTCTTTTCAGATATCACGGCCCCCCCTTCCTTCATTTTATTAAGGACCGCCTCCAGGTTATCCGGCCTGCTGTTTTTGATCCTTATCTCTCCATTTGTAACTGCTGAAGCGGCAATGAATGTCGCTGTTTCTATTCTATCCGGGATGACCGTATAGTTCATAGGCCTGAGTTTATTAACGCCTTTGATCCTGACGATGCTTGTGCCTGCACCTTCAATGACTGCTCCCATTGATATCAAGGCATTGGCAAGATCGACAACCTCAGGTTCGCACGCAGCGTTTTCAAGGATAGTCGTCCCGTCCGCGAGCGCTGCTGCCATCATGAGGTTCTCTGTGCCTGTAACTGTCGGCATATCAAAATATATTTCAGCGCCTTTCAGTCGTTTTGCCTTTGCTTCAATGTAGCCTTCCGACAGGACTATCGCGGCCCCCATTTTCTCAAGCCCCATGATATGCAGATTGATCGGACGAGCGCCGATAGCGCAGCCTCCGGGCAAAGAGACTTTTGCCCTGCCGGTCCTTGCGAGCAGAGGCCCGAGCACGAGCACCGATGCGCGCATGGTCTTGACGAAATCATAAGGCGCGTCAGCGGAGGTTATTTTTTTTGTCTGCAGAAGCGCCTGATTATTCTCAAAATGAAAACCACAGCCAAGATGGGCGATCAGCTTACCCATGGTCATTACGTCGCGAAGGCCGGGGACATTCTTTATGATGTTTTCCCCGGAGCTCAGGATCGCGGCTGCCATTAGCGGAAGGGCAGCATTCTTTGCGCCGCCGATGCATACTTCGCCCTTAAGCCTTACCCCGCCTTCTATCTCTATCTTGTCCACTTTGCCTTTATTATCCTCTCAATGCCTGCATAATCGGTTATGACATCTATCATTTCGTATCCAGAGTTTTCAAGCATATCAGATACATCTCGTGCCTGGCCTTCGCCTATTTCAAGCATTATCAAACCGTCTTTTTTTAGAAAGTGTGCGGCCTTTGGTATTAATTTACGATAGAAATCCATGCCGTCTTTGCCGCCGTCCAGAGCTATCGCAGGCTCCCAGTCTTTGATCTCAGGCTGAAGATTTTTTATATCATCAGTTTTTATATAGGGAGGATTAGAGATGATGAGGTCGAAAGTTAAAAGTTGAGATTTACTCAGGAGTTCATGCGCATAAGGCCGTGATTTGTCACTCCGGTCGGAGCGACTCCTCGCGAAGATCCGCATCGGACTTGTCCGGAGTCCTTCTTCAGAAAGATTCCCGACAAGCGGGAATGACACATTGCTTGTTAATTTATTAGTAATAGTAAAGAACTCAGGTAAAGGTTCAAACAGATCGCCCGCAATAAATTCCACGTTTGCGATTTTATTTGACTCCGCATTTCTGTGCGCATATTCAATTGCAGTTTCGGAAATATCAGTTCCATAGACCTCAAAATCGGGAAATTCCTTTGCAATTGCAAGCGCAAGGCAACCGCTGCCTGTACACAGGTCAAGGATTTTGAATGACGAGTTTAATTCGGTCTTTTGAGCCTGTGTGCAGGGGGATGAGCTACCCTGACCCTCGGAAACGAGTCGTATCGACCTGAGTGCTTTAATCGCCTGCTCAGCCATAAGTTCTGTCTCAGGCCTTGGTATCAATACCCCGGGCCCGACAACGATCTTAAGATCCATGAATTCTTCATAACCTGTAATATACTGAAAAGGCTCACGCGTGATCCTTCTATTGAGAAAAGCCCCTATGTTCTCAAGCTGCCGTGTCTTTAGTTCAGGGTTATCCCTGAATAATTCGAGGGCAGAGATCTGAAGTTCATGCCTGATCAGCAATTCAGACTCTTTCTCAGCGTATCCTATGCTGACAGGTTTGAGTTTTTCAGATATGTCTAATAATTTTTCGAGAGCTTTCATCTTATTAAAAGGGGGCCGGGGGCCGAGGGGCCAAAAGCAACTTGACCCCTTCTCATTATATCTCCTTCAGTTTTTCTGCCTGATAATATGCGGTGAGGCTGTCAAATACTTCATCAAGGTCGCCTGCAAGCACCGAATCAAGCTTATGCAGAGACAATCCTATCCTGTGATCTGTCATCCTGTTTTGCGGATAGTTATATGTGCGGATTTTTTCACTCCTGTCTCCTGAGCCTACCTGGGTCTTTCTTGAAAGCGCCCGTTCTTTTTCTTTTTTCTCGATCTCAAGCTCATACAGCCTGGACCTCAAAACCTTCATGGCCTTTTCCCTGTTCTTGGTCTGTGAACGTTCGTCCTGGCACTTAACTATCGTACCTGTCGGAATGTGCATTATCCTTACGGCTGAATACGTCGTATTTACGCTCTGTCCTCCCGGCCCTGAGGAGCAGAATGTGTCTATGCGCAGGTCTTTCTCCTCGATCCTGATATCAACGTCCTCTGCCTCCGGAAGGACTGCCACTGTCGCTGCTGATGTGTGGATCCTGCCGGATGTCTCAGTCTGAGGGACCCTCTGGACACGATGAACCCCGCTTTCGTATTTCAGACGCCTGTAGGCCCCCTTGCCCTGGATAGATGCTATCACTTCTTTTATGCCGCCGATGCCTGTGGCATTCATGTCCATGATCTCAACCTTCCAGCGATTTCTCTCAGCATATTTGGTGTACATCCTGAAGAGCTCTGCTGCAAAAAGCGCTGCCTCTTCACCGCCCGTGCCGGCCCTTATTTCAAGAAAAATATTCTTTTTGTCCCGCGGGTCTGTAGGGACGAGCATTAACTTTAACTCATCTTCAATCTTTGTTCCTTTGCCTTTCAGTTCGTCAATCTCAGCACCGGCGAGCTCCTTCATCCCGTCGTCTCCGCCCGCCAGGAGCTCCTCAGCCTCATCCATGTCTGCAAGTATCTTTTTATATTCTGCAAATTTCTTTATAACGTCAGAGATATCTGCCTGTTCTTTCATGAGTTTCTGGTATCTGGTGAAGTCAGTAAGGATCTCAGGGTCTGACAGCTGCCTTGTGAGCTCATTATATCTGTCCTCAATTACCTGAAGTTTCTCGATCAGCATTGTCTTTGTCATTTTTCAGCCGTCCCTTCAGACTCCATCTTTAATACTTCCCTCATAGCCTCAATAGCAACCTCGATCTGGTCCTGAGAAGGCTCCAAAGCAGTGAGTCTCTGAAGATACAGCCCCGGGGCAGCCATTGCCTTGATAAAAGGATTGGAAATCCTTTTTGATGAAAACCTGATGAACTCATACGAACATCCTGCGATCAGAGGGATAAATATTATCCTTGATAAGAACTTTCCCATAAGAGGCAGCTCCTTGGGGATAAAAGAAAAGGTCATTATGCTAAATACCATCACTACAAGCAGGAAGCTGGTCCCGCATCTTGGATGAAGAATGCTGTATGGTTCAACATTTTCCGGCGTAAGTTCTGATCCTGCCTCATAGGCATGAACCACTTTGTGCTCAGCCCCGTGATATTGGAAGACCCTTCTGATATCCCTGCTGGCATTTATTGAAATTATATAGATCAGAAAAAATATTATCCTGATGATTCCATCCACAAGATTGAACAACATCCGGCTGTCATTTACAGACTGAAAGACTGCACCCAGGAGTTTTGTGCAGTAAAGCGGAAGCAGTAAAAACAACCCGAGGCCCAGCGCAATGGAAATAAAGACAGTGATCCCCATCGAAAAAGAAGAAGGTTTTTCCTCCTCCTCTTCTATCGCCTTTTCTGCTGAAAAGGCCAGCGCCTTGATCCCTATAACAAGGGCCTGAGTTAAGGTCACAAAACCCCTTATCACCGGCTTTTTCAAAAGCTTAGGCAGCTCTTTAAGGTTATTCCTCTGAAAACAGATCTCCCTGTTAGGCCCCCTGACAGCCACTGTCCAAGCCCTCGGAGACTTCATCATCACACCCTCAATTACAGCCTGTCCGCCTATGTTTTTCATGGTAAAAGATTATTAATAAAGTCAGAGTAAAGCATTGTGTTATTATTCCTGCTTGCCGCGCCTGTCATTCTCCCGATGCTTCGGGATTCGGAATCTCTCTTTAAAGGAAAGATTGCGGAGAAGCCGCAGTGACACAAACGCAGGGACATCATGCAATATGGGGATTACAAACGACTTATAGTCAATATAATGCTGCATCATTGAATAATGCTCTATCCGAAACCGCTTCCGTACAATAAAAAAAGGAAACTCATGCAAAATAACAGCGCAAGTTTCCTTTGATTATAAAGAAGCTAACTTTTCTTTGCGTATTTCTTCTTAAACTTCTGCACCCTGCCTTCAGCATCAACCAGCTTCTGCCTTCCGGTGAAGAAGGGGTGGCATTTAGAACAAATATCAACACGGATCGTCGGTTTGGTCGACTTTGTGGTGAAAGTTTCCCCGCAGACGCAAACGGCCTGAATTTCTTTATATGCCGGATGAATTCCCTCTTTCATTTTAACCTCCAAGTTTAAAAACTAACGTTATAATATAGCAGAAATAAAAATGATTTATCAATGCAGGACGATTTTGCCCTGATGACTTGACTCTTGCCGTAGAACTGATATAGATTTATGCATGAATATAAAATCAGTCTGCTTTTGCCTTTGTCTTCACGAGAGCTTCAACCAGAGGTTGTTTTGAACAGGCTAAACTTTAGAAAAATAATATTTTATGCGTTATTTATTTTTATAGTGTCTGCGCCTGCCGTCTCTTATTCAGTGCAATCTGTCTTTACCGTTCAGACAGGAAGCTTTGATACCTTAGAGGTCGCACAAAAAGAATTTGATTCACTCGTAGCGTTATTGAACAGCGATGAGCTTGATTCCCTCAGGATAGAAAAAATAGGGATATATTACTGCGTAAGGCTTGGCAGATTTGATGATCAGTCAGGCGCGGAAAATTTCCTTTCGCCGTTGAGAGCCAAACTCCCTGATGCGGTCATTCTTAAGGCTTATTATTCAGAAAGCCGTATATTAAAATTAATCAACAGCGCACCGGCAAGTGCCGGGCCTGCTATTAAAGAACAACCTGTTCAGGTCCCTGAAAAAGCAAAAATCCGGACAGAGGATAAGTCTGTCGAAAGGCCGGGAAGTGATTCAATAGAAAAACAGGTTAAAGAAATAGCGGCCCTTGTTGAGAGGAAAGATCTTGCAAAGGCGCTCGACCTGGCAAGGTCTGCGGCATCGGCTCATCCTGAGAGCTATGAGATCAATGGCTGGTACGGGGTTGTACTGCTCAAGAACAACCAGCCTGCAGAAGCAATAAAATACTTCCGGAAGGCTTCGGAAATGATGCCTGACGTGCCTGACTACCACAACGGGATCGGATACAGTTTATTTTTCATGAACAAACCTGATGATGCCATCGTCGAGTTCAGCAAGTCCCTGAACCTTGATGCCTCAAATCTTGATGCACTCAGCGGTCTCGGGGTATCACATGCAAAGATTGGCCAAAAGGAAAAGGCTGCGGAGTACTATAATTTACTAAAAGATCTTGACAGAGATACTGCAGACAAAGTACTTGCGATAATTAATAAAACGCAATAAATAATTTTATTACCACGGATTAACACAGATGTGCACAGATCTGCCTGTCGGCAGGTAAGCACAGATTTTAAAGGCCGGGTATTTTAAAGACAGGGATTAGGTATTGGGATTTATTTTTTACCAACCCCTAACCTCTAACGACCGACCCCTGAGCTTGTTTTTAGTTGCTTCTTTTATTCCTGAGCCTTTTAAAACCCAATATTGCTCCGCCCACTATAAAGAGGGACGAACTAACTGGTTCAGGAACAACCGCATTAATCTTCATAGCCAGGTTGCCGCTGGCATCAACATTCCAGTTAGTGCCCGGGGTACCGGTATCGGTCCATGCAAGACCGTCAATTCCATTGGCCGCATCAAGATTGCCCCATCTCCAGAACCAGTCATTGTTCGGATTGCCTGTCGTGTTGTTGTATACCTCAACCCAATAGGTTCCCTGGCCCAGGGGTACAGGATTAGCCAGGGTTAATGTGTATTCATATTCTGTAGTAGTTGTAACCCCACCCCACCATTGTTGTTTCACACTGCCTATATTGGCCCGGCTTGTCGCTACATTGAACTCGGAATATATATTTGTCCCGACAGAACCTCCGGAGTCGTTATGAAATATCACGGTAAAATTATCGCCGCTCAGAGGCGGTGCGCTTTGCCACCAATAACCACCCCATAGCGTAATGTCAGATATTGAAGCAGCAGAATTCATAACAAAATTTTCAGCAAGGATCTGTAAAGGAAGGGATTCCGGACTGACGTCAGAATATGGAGAAGCTCCTACAGTATCATTTGGCGATGGGTTAACAGGCATGATCCTGGACTGTGATAAGATGGTCGTTTCGGCAGAAACCGGCTGTAAATATGCAACCGCTGTAAACAGCAGCGCAAGAAAAATACACAAAGATGATTTTAGTAAATTTTTTGCTGCCAAATTCTTCATTATTCCCCCTTTGTTTGACATTCCTGTCCTTCTTTAAAGGTTAATAACAAAAGACTTAATCTTTTCCAGCAACATAATCCATATCCTTGTTAATATATTACCAAAATAATATTAAATTGTCAATTTATTTTACTTAGCGGTAAGCAATAAGGTTTTTTTGGGGATAATAATGCTCCGCGTTGATCGGTTGCTGGCTCTATTTAGAGTCTGTTATAAACTCGACATTAAGCCGTCATTCCCGCAGTTTTCTAAGCGGGAATCCAGTCTTCTTAAGAGGTTCTGGATACCCAATTACAGGCTTCGGGTATGACAAAAATAAAAAATGGCAGTTTATAAACAGACACTATTTAATGAAGGCAAAGGCAATGTTAATTTCGGGACCGCTGACACAACAGCCCGGGGTTCTTTCGCTGTTTTAGATATTTGTTCCTGTGCTTGTTCCTGTATTTGTTTCTCTGCCGGTACATAGAACCCTCTCACCATTAAAATAACCGCTGCTAAAATAACCGCGATCATTCCTGCAGAAATATAGAGCCGGCTCTTTCTTGCCACTCCTGTTTCAGGAGAAATAGTTTTCTCCTCCTCAGCAACGGCCACATGCCCTGTCTCAGCTGCCTCAGCGCTGACCGTTTCAATGTGCTCAGCCCCTTCAACAATATAACCTTCATCCTCTTTCTGCACCTCTGTAAATTCTTCGGCCCCGGTGGAAGACGGCGGCTCAGATACAGCCTCTGTCTTTTCTTCATCTGACAAGGATCCTTCAACTCCGGCACATTCCTGAACTTCATCGGCACCTTCAGCAGCGCTGTATGCTTCGGCTGATCCCGCTTCTCCGGGGGTTGCCTCAGCTGGAGCCAAACACTCAGACAATGGTTCTTCAGTTGGAATTACAATCCCCTCTGCCGCTTTTTCCTCTTTCACCTCTGCTTTGCCGGCCAGTAAAGAGTCATATTCCATTTTATTTGCAGGGTCAGACAGTGTTTCATAGGCCTTGGCTGAGCAGGAGAAAATATGTGATAATTTGTCCTTAATCTCTTTTTCCTGTGAGGGCAAGTCAAAATGCCTGTCAGGATGAAATTGCCTGGATATCCTGTAATAAGCATCTCTGATCTCTTCACTTGATGAGTCGCTCTTAACTCCAAGGACCTCATAATAATTAAGGGACTCACATTTTTGGAACATGTTTTCTATTATTTCTTCAAATCCTTCCGAGTTTTTTTCAGCGGGTTTGCTTAAGACCTCCTCTATCGGGTATACGACCGGCTCATCCACTTCTGTCTTTACCCTTATGAGCCCGGTATTAAGCAATGCGCAGACCGTCCTTAGAGTCTCAAAGTCAGGGTAAGGGGAAAAAGACAATATCGCCTTAAGCGGATATACACCATTCACATAAGCAAGAATCTTTTTGTCCTGTTCCTCGAGAATGAGGTCCTGAAAGACATTTAATGGATCAGGAGAAAAATCCAGAACATCGTCAACCGACGGACAGACTTTGTTAATGTAAGGCACATTGCTGATCCTCTTGATCCCGCGATATATTAGGTTCGCAGCGCTTATCCTGAGCGTGATCACTTCCTCGGACGGCAGTGGGCCTTCCCTGAATTGAAATGCAGCATCTTCGATGGTAAAAACACTGAGAATTATTCCTTCTATCTGGGACTGCACCGCCGTATAAAGCTCCTTTGGCGTAAGACATCCCATACTTACCAGTATCTTCCCATACCTCTGGCCTGTTTTTTCAAGCTGTTGAGATGCCTGGCTGTATTCTTCAAACGTGATCTGCCCGTTCTTTAAAAGAAATGCTCCAAGCCGGTCATCTTCATTATTTGATGCCGCAAAAACAATATCACCATTCCTTATAAATATTTTTTTAACCGTTGAACCGCTTTCAATATCAAGCACCCCTGTCTTGATGTTACGTTGAAGGCTGATAAGCAGTTCTGCCAGCTTAAGATCCTTTATAGCACCCTTGAGGTCATCGATCCTTTTGAAACCTGCCTTCAGGCCGTTGGCAACTTCCTTTATCCACATAACTTTGCCCCTGAACTTCATTCCGTGATCCGTAATATTAATATCTGCATGAATGCCGGGGACAAGCCTCGATGCGCTGTCAACGACCGCGCTGATGCCGTCAGTAGAGTAATCTACGACCCTGCCTTTAAATATACCGGCGCTGAGCCTTATTTCACACTCACTGTGGTTGCCCTGGCGCCTTATATCCCTTTTTTCTTCTGTCCTCATAATTCAATTATACTAACTCGCTGTTCTTAATCAAATGCATTGCCATCTATCTGTACTTATTAGATTATTTCGTTAGCGTCTGCCTGCGCCTTTTGTTCAGGCCCGCCTCGGGATTCAACTGTCATAACATCATTCATCGAGTTAACCTACGCAAGACATGTGCCAGTAGAAAATCTATAAAAAATAGGGTTCGAGGGTTCGAGGGGTCAAGTGATTATAAATATTGATAAATTTATTGATGTCTTAACCAAACAATGCAATAAACCACAGCCAAAAGTAGGCGCTTCTAAGCGAGGACACAGAGAAACACCTTAATATTAAAGAATAAAAGATCATTTTCATTACTTTTCTCTGTGCACTCCTTTGTGCAACAAAGATTCATATTACATAAGCGACTGAGCTTATGAGAACACAGAGAACCCTTTGGGAAT
>JACQXH010000171.1 GCA_016208845.1 Nitrospirota bacterium
GGTCTAATTTAAGCATAGCCTGGAATATTTCGTATAATTCCACCGCACTGCTATGGAATTATGAATACACGCTTCAGGGCAATAAGGACATTTCACATTTTATTTTAGAGGTAACTGACCCGTCATCATTGAGCGATTTTCTCAATCCTCAGGTTAAGATAGGCGCGGGTGATTGGACGCCTGTATTTTTTGAAGGACCAGCAGTTTGGGGCGACAAACAGGGAAACAGCAACCCGGGCCTGCCAGCTGACCTGTATGGCATTAAATTCAGCGGCGGAGCAACTTCTGTATCCTACTCATTCCAGACGTCACAAGACCCTGTGTGGGGAAATTTTTACGTTAAGAGCGGCAGGGCGAAAGTAAACGATACTAAAGTTTGGTTATATTCATATAATAATGCATTAGGTTCTGACAGCGGCAATGAACTTGATTTTATCCCCAGGCCTGACGGCGGTAATCTTCCAGTTGTACCTGAGCCGATAAGCTCTATTTTATTTGTTTCCGGCGGAGCGGCATTGGCAGGCATACATCTTCAAAAGAAGAAAAAGAAAACATAATGAATTAACCTGTTTATTGTATTGCTTCATTTGGAATTATTAACCGCATCTCCAGATGCGGTTTTTTTATTAATCCCTTCAGTTCGCCTTTTCAAAAAAATGTTTTTTGTGATTTGTATCACTTAAATATATATCTTTCGGTAGTAAAATAAGATTAGACACAGACAACCTCCTCTAAGACTGTGGCAGTGAAAACTGCCACAGTGCCCTCCTCTTCCAAAGACAAAGTCAAATGCGGTAATTATTCGCAGGATCCGCCGCAGCCCGAACTGCACGATGACGGCTGATTGCCTGTAATCACAAATCCCTGCTGATCTCCTTCATTCACATAATTTATCTGGAGGCCGGAGAGTTTTTCTGACGTAGCTTTATCCATAAATAGTTTTACGCCATTTTTTTCTATAACATGGTCGTCTTTGGCAGGGTTCTCATCCAGATCCATACCATAAGAGGGTCCGCAGCAACTGCTTCCTGCTATATAAAGCCGGATCCCCCAGTGCGACTTTCCCTCAGCAGACAGTATCTCTTTAGCCTTTTCAACAGCCAAATCTGTTATTGTTATCATCGAATTCCTCCTTATTTTTATCCTGCTGAATTAATTCTTTTGCAGGACAACATACATTTAGGTTAAAGTAAATATGATCCAAAAATCAACTGACAGGGCCGGGGCATTAAATTTTCTCTTCACTTTTGCCGAAATGTAAGGTATTATATACACGGCATGTAACACATATTTATAAAATTAAACCGGAGGTGAATGGTTGATAATTAAAAAAGCAGTGACCGGCAGCAAAAATCACAACCGCAATTTAGAAAAACCTCATTACCTTTTTCTCATTATTTTTATTTTCGTTTCTTTAATAATATTTGGCTTCAGTACATCACATGCTGCCGATATAAGCGCAAAGGCAGCTGTACTTGTGGATACAACCAGCGGATCGGTCCTTTATTCAAAAAATCCTGACTTAAAATTGCCTCCTGCCAGCACGACGAAGCTCGTGACAGCAATGGTGGCCCTTGACGTACTGAATCCGGATAGATTAGTGACCGTGAGCTCCAGGGCGGCTGATACTCCATCAGTGGAGCCGAGACTTACTGCCGGGCGGACCATGCGTGTAAAAGATCTTTTATATCTTGCCCTTATGAGATCAATTAACGGCTCTGCCGTAGCCCTTGCCGAGGCCTCTGCCGGCTCTGAAAAGGCCTTTGTTGTCATGATGAACAATAAGGTTGAGTCTCTCGGCGCTTCAAGCACCAAATATATAAACGCAACAGGCCTTCCCGGGAAAAAACAGTTCACAACTGCGCGTAATCTGGCCGGGATACTCAGGGAATCGCTGAAGTATCCTCTTATTTCAGATATTGTCAATACAAGACTGAAGGTGCTTGACGTGGACAGCAAGCCGGTTCTTCTTAAAAATACCAATTATCTGCTCTGGACCGATGATGATCAGATCGGGGGTAAGACAGGGTACACGAGGGCAGCACATCATTGCGTTGTCAGCGCCTCCAGAAAAGGCGACAGGACACTTATCGTGGCCCTTCTTGGCGAGCCGGTAAGAGATTATCTCTGGCTTGATGCAAAGAGACTGCTTGATAAAGGCTCTGAGATCTTGAATATTAATGACAGCAATGAAAAGAATTTCCGGATTACAGACTCGGCACCGAAAAGAATATAATACCACCTAAATTGAGCGATTCTTTAATGAAGACATAGAGCATTTTAAGAAAATGTAATCACCTGACAAGTGTCATTCCGGACAAGCCGGAATGACAAAGAAAGGAATGGCTCAATTTAGGTACCAGACAATGTAACATGATTTATTTCCCATATGAGGAAGAAATCCCCAAATGGGGAATGGTGGTTTTGTAAGAAATGTTATTTTTTAACATGTTAGACATGGCATTTAAATTGCGTTACCTCCCCACCGAACCTGATACCATTAGGTATCAATAATTTTATTTTTATAGGGAGGAGACAGTAATGAAGAATCTGTCAAAGTATTTGGTGGTTATTCTCGCGTTGCTTGCAATGACTGTCATGTTTACGGCATGTGCAAAGGCGCCGACACAGGAGCTCAGTGATGCAAATGCAGCCATTGAAGCTGCAGGCGCAGAGGGCGGAGAGAAATATGCAAAGGAAGATATGAGGGCGTTAAGCGATCAGGTCGCAGCAGCCCAGGATGAGATCAAGACCCAGGAAGGTAAGTTCTTCAAGAACTATGACAAGGCAAAAGAGATCCTTGCAAAGGTAAAGCAGGACGCAACAGCTCTTAAGGCTGAAATTCCGGCAAAGAAAGAAAAGGCCAAGAATGATGCAATGGCAGCATTGGATGCCGCCAAGACCGCAGTTGCTGATGCCAAGACCGCATTGACAAAGGCCCCGAGAGGCAAAGGCACAAAGGCTGATATTGATGCACTGAGAGCAGATGTTGCAGGCCTCGAAGCCTCTATTGCAGAGGCAGATGGATTAATGGCGAGCGAAGACTATTTTGCAGCAGCTGATAAAGCCAATGGCATAAAGACCAAGGCAGCAGAAGTATCTGAACAGATCACCGCAGCAATGGAAAAAGCAAAGGGTGGCAGGAAATAACAAGTGAGAAAAGGGGAAGACCGTTTTGATCTATAGGGGTATATTTAAAACGGTTTTCCTGCTTTTTTGCTTAGTAATAATTTACGGTTGTAATACTGCGCCAGTTCCTCCAGAGGTCAAAGAGACAGAAAAACAGGAAAATGATCTCTGGAGGGCTGGCGCAGAAATTTATCTGCCTGAACAATACAAGGCCTACAGGACTGCGCTAAGACTCGGCAAGGACCACCTCATAGAAGTTAACCAAAAGTTCATCCTTTTTAGAAGATATAAGAACGTCCAGCAGGAATTCAGGGGACTCCTTTCAAAAGGCAGTGATCTTTTTGAAAATCTTGAAGACCTGAAACAGGCAAAGTCAGCTGCTAACGCAAGTCAGATCGCATTTCTTCAAAGTAAGATCGAAGCACTGAAAAACGTGACCTCGCTCATGAATGAGGGCCGGCTTTCGAGGAGACAGCTTGTCATGGCCGAGCTATTGCTGAATGAAGTAAAGCTTATGAATGAAAGAGGACGATATCTGGACGCAGAAAAGAAATTGAAGATCATACCCGTATATACAGAATCAGCAAGGGAGGCTATTTCACCCATACTTGACAGGTATTCTGACAAGGCCCAGATAGCAAAATGGCGGACCTGGGTCAATGAGGCGATCGAGACATCGAAAGAAAGAGGGATATATTCAATTTTTGTGAGCAAGATCGATAAAAAGCTCATACTTTATAAAAATGGGAGTCCTTATAAGACCTATTCAATAGGACTCGGGAAGAATGGTTTTCATGATAAATTGTATGCCGGAGACCTGGCAACGCCTGAGGGTAAGTACCAGGTCATAAAAAAACAATTCAGGAGCCGTTATTATAAGGCCTTGCTTATAAATTATCCCAATGAAGAAGACAGAAGGCAGTTTCATACGGCAAAGAGAAACGGGCTGGTCCCGGCAAGCGCCGGCATCGGGGGCCTTATTGAAATACACGGGGGCGGGAAGGAATCGACCACATACGGCTGCATTTCCATGGAAAACAACCAGATAGATGAGCTTTTTAAAATTGTTGATATAGGAACGCCTGTAACTATAGTGGGCGCGATAGAGTACGTAAATACGATCTCATCCGCTATAAAGGATTTATGAAAGAAACGTTGCATTTTGAAGATTCAGTGCCCGAAAGACTTGGGGCTCGAAAAAACATTAAAAAGAAAACAATTGCAGTTATGGTGTTTGCCGCTATATTTATTGTTTTTATCCTGCTTGAA
>JACQXH010000174.1:0-686 GCA_016208845.1 Nitrospirota bacterium
GAGGACAATCTTGATATTGAAAGGGCGGCAAAGATCCTCGATGAAAGACATTACGGTTTACAGGAGATCAAACAGAGAATACTGGAGCACCTTGCAGTCAAGATACTTACAAGCCATAAAAAACCGAGCGTGCTGGTAGTCGACGACGAGAAGATTGTGACCAGGAACCTGGAGCATTTATTGAAAAAAGAGGGGTATGCGGTAATGACCGCAAACAGCGGCGGCGAGGCCTTTGCGCGGCTTGAGGATTTTGCCTTTGATGTTGTTATTACAGACCTGAAAATGGAAAAGATCAGCGGACTGGACGTGCTTGAAAAGGCAAAGCTGAAATATCCTGACACGCAGGTCATCCTGATTACCGGCTACGCTACAATTGACTCGGCAGTGGATTCCATCAAAAAGGGGGCCTTTCATTACCTTTCAAAGCCGTTCAATCTCGACGATGTCCGTTCTTCGGTAAAAAAGGCGCTTGAGAAAAAGTTATCAGGCCGGGCCACAAAAGGCTCGGTGCTCTGCTTTGCAGGGCCGCCCGGGACCGGTAAGACCTCTCTGGGCAGGGCGGTTGCTGACGCGCTTGGCAGAAAATTTGCGAGAATATCTCTGGGCGGGATAAAAGACGAGGCTGAGATCAGGGGGCACAGAAGGACCTATGCCGGCGCGATGCCCGGTCGCATTATAGAAGAGAT
>JACQXH010000174.1:743-13321 GCA_016208845.1 Nitrospirota bacterium
AGATCAAAAGGGTTGAATCATCCAATCCGGTTATTATGCTGGACGAGCTGGATAAGATAGGACAGGACTTTAAGGGAGACCCTTCTTCAGCATTACTGGAGGTGCTGGACCCGGAACAGAATCACAATTTCATCGACCATTATATCGACGTGCCGTTCGACCTCTCGAGCATTATGTTTATTGTAACTGCGAATATTGCCGATAATATTCAGGACGCGCTGAGGGACCGCATGGAGGTCATAGAATTCTCCGGTTATACTGAGGATGAAAAGGCGAATATAGCCATGCAATATCTTGTACCAAAGCAGGTGCATGAAAAAGGCCTGTCGGATTTTCAGCCTGTATTTACTGCTGACGCAGTATTAAAGATCATACGGGAACATACCCATGAGGCCGGGATAAGAAATCTTGAGAGGCAGATCGCGACCGTGTGCAGGAAAATAGCAACTGATTTTGTTCATACCTCAGCTTTACCCCAGCAGATAAAGATCACACCTGAGGCAGTAGAAACATATCTTGGCGTAGGAAAGTATTATCTCGAGGTTACAGACGAACAAAACCGTATAGGCGTCACAACGGGACTGGTCTGGACCGAGGTCGGCGGCGCGATTATTTTTGTCGAGGCCGCAAAGATGGCGGGTAAAGGAGAGCTTATTCTGACCGGCTCATTAGGCAGCGTGATGCGCGAGTCTGCGCAGGCGGCCCTGAGCTACATCCGAAGCAACGCTGTTTCTTTCAATATAGAAAAGAATTTTTTTGAAGCGCAGGACATCCACGTCCATGTCCCGGCCGGAGCCATTCCGAAGGACGGGCCTTCAGCCGGCGCCACCATCGCAATTTCACTGTTATCTCTTTTGACCGGAAGGCCTGCAAAGAGGGATGTCGCAGTGTCAGGGGAAATAACCCTGACCGGAAGAATGCTCCCGGTTGGCGGTATTAAGGAAAAGATACTTGCGGCAAGGCGGGCAGGGGTAAAGGAAATAATATTCCCGATAAAGAACAAGGTAGATATTGAGAATCTTCCGGAAGATGTCAGAAAAGGCATAGAGTTTCGCCTTGTCGACAGGATTGAGGAAGTTATTGATATGGTGCTGATAAAGTGAGGGAGGATTCAAGGTGTGAAGGGCGGATAGTCTGTAGGTATTTAGTCGTTTAGCTAACAGACTACAGACTAATAGACTAAACCGCCTGATCTGCAGGAATCCTTAAATCGTTTTAGGCTGCTTTTTTGGAGAGGATCAAATTTATAAAATGGACAACAAAGCGACATTATTAATTGTAGACGATGAAAAGATTGCTCTTAAAAATCTTATGAACATTATGAAGAAGGAAGGTTATGACGTCACCGGAACGCACAGCGGCTCCAGTGCGCTGAAATTTATCGATGAAAAAGAATTCGATGTTATCCTTACGGATCTGCGCATGGAAAATGTGGATGGTATGCAGATACTCAGGAGATGCAGGGAGCTTTATCCGGATACCGAAGTGATCATGATCTCAGGGCACGCAACTCTTCAGTCAGCTGTTGAAGCCATGAAAAAAGGCGCATATGATTACATTACCAAGCCTTTTAAGCTTGATGAGGTAAGAAGGGTAGTGAGAGAGGCGCATGAAAAAGTGAAGTTGAAGAAGGAGAATGCGCAATTAAGAGAGCAGCTGGATAAATATGAAGGCAGGGTCAAGATAATAACCCAGGACTCTCATATTCAGAAGCTTCTTGATACAGCGCGGCAGATAGCGCCGACAGACTGCAATGTCCTTATCAGCGGGGAAAGCGGCACAGGCAAGGAGATGTTTGCCCGGTATGTCCATGTGCACAGCAAGAGGGCTGAGGGCCCCTTTTTTGCCGTCAATTGCGGGGCCTTCACAGAAGAACTGCTCTCAAATGAGCTTTTTGGACATGAAAAGGGCGCGTTTACAGGCGCGGTTGCGATGAAGAAGGGTCTGATAGAAATGGCGTCAGGCGGGACGCTGTTTTTGGATGAGATAATAGAAATGCCGCCTTCCATGCAGGTGAAATTGCTCAGGGCTATTCAGGAAAAAGAGGTTCTGAGATTAGGCGCCACCGCGCCGGTCAAGGTAGATGTGAGGTTTGTAGCAGCGACCAATCGTGATATTAAGGACGCTATCAGGAGCGGGCAGTTCAGGGAGGACCTGTTTTTCAGATTAAATGTCGTTTCTTTGTTTATTCCTCCGCTTTCGGAGCGGCAGGACGATATCCCGCTTCTGAGTTATTATTTCCTTAAGAAATATTCAGCCATAATGAAGAAAGATATAAATGAAATTAGCCCGGACGTGATTTCGATCCTCATGAGCTATGATTTCCCGGGCAATGTGAGGGAGCTTGAAAATATTATTGAGAGGGGAGTAGCCCTCTCAAACGGGAACACCATAGAGGTCGCCCATCTTCCTGAAGACCTGAAGGAATTGAGCATCCGCACATTCAGAAAAAAGGAAGGAAAGATACCTTCCCTTGAAGAACAGGAAGAGGCATATATAAAATGGGTCCTCAGGGAAGCAGGCAACAATAGAACCGCTGCATCCCAGATACTTGGTATTGACAGAGTGTCGTTATGGCGGAAACTTAAAAAGTACGGACTGGAAGAGGGGTAGTATAAGGGCCCTTATGAGAATGACAAGGTTAAACAGGCCGTTGAAGAACTAAGTCTCATGTTCCTCAGCCAGCCTCAGGAAGTTCTTCAGCAGGTCTTTACCAGCTTTTGTGAGTATAGATTCGGGATGGAACTGGACGCCTTCTAGAATAAATCTTTTCTGATCCCTGTCTTTATACCTTACCCCCATGATTTCACCTGCGTCGGTCCATGCGGTTATATCAAGGCATTCCGGCAGGGTCTCACGCTTTATTATCAATGAATGATATCTGGTCGCCTCGAAGGGGTTAGGCAGGTCTTTGAAAATATTTTTCCCGTCATGATGTATCATGGATGTCTTGCCATGCATCAATCTGGGCGCATTTATGATTTCTCCTCCATAGGCCGCGCCGATGGATTGATGGCCGAGGCACACGCCGAGGATAGGTTTCTTGCCGGCAAAATGTTTAATCACATTTATGGATATGCCCGCTTCTTTAGGAGTACAGGGGCCGGGAGAGATCACGATTTTGCCCGGATCAAGTTCTTCGATCTCCTCAATAGTGATCTTATCGTTCCTGAAGACCCTTATATCTTCACCGAGTTCACCCAGATACTGAACCAGGTTATAAGTGAAGGAATCGTAATTGTCGATCATTAATAACATATGATTTTCCCCGGTTTACAGACCCTTCTCCGCAATTTCCACTGCCTTGAACATTCCCTTTGCCTTGTCCAATGTTTCAGTAAATTCTTTCTCAGGGTCAGAATCAGCGACTATGCCTGCGCCGGCCTGAATATAAGCCTTTCTATTATTGAATATTATAGTCCGTATGGTAATGCACATGTCCATGTTGCCTGAGAAATCGAAATATCCCACACAGCCGGCATATGGGCCGCGTTTTGAAGGTTCTATTTCCTCAATTATCTCCATGGCGCGGATTTTAGGCGCTCCTGTAACGGTGCCCGCAGGGAATGATGCCCTTAGCACATCAAAGGCGTCAAGCCCATCTTCCAGCTTGCCGACGACATTAGAGACAAGATGCATGACATGCGAATATTTTTCAACGGTCATCAGTTCAGTAACTTTGACGCTGCCTGTAACCGCGACCCGTCCGACATCATTCCTGCCAAGATCCACAAGCATAATGTGTTCTGCCATCTCTTTAGGATCAGCCTTGAGCTCTTTTTCAAGTTCGCTGTCTTCATCGGGCGTGCTGCCTCTTTTCCTTGTTCCTGCAATGGGCCTCAGCTCTATGGTATCCCCTTCGAGCCTTACAAGTATTTCAGGGGAAGAGCCGACGAATTTTGTCTTGCCGGTATCAATGTAATACATATATGGTGATGGATTTATGACCCTTAACGCTCTGTATGCGTTAAGCGGATGTATGTTCGTATCTCTCTGAAAATTCTGAGACAGAACCACCTGAATTACATCCCCTGCATTTATATATTCTTTAGCCTTTTCCACTGCACTGAGAAAACCGTCTTTTGTGAAATTAGATGTGAATGCTTTATCGCCTGACACAGATGCTTTTTGGGGCAAAGTCACTTTTGATCTGAGTTTCTTAATGATATCTTCAATCTTAACCAGGGCATTATCATAGGCCTCTTTTGGGTCGCCCGCCACATGAGCATTTGATATTACCTTGATCTTTTGAGTCAGGTTGTCAAAAACGAGCAGGGTGTCTGTGAACATAAAATACAGATCAGGGAGATTTATTCCTTTGTGATGATTATCCGGAAGCTCTTCAAAAAAACGTACTGTGTCATAGCCAACATAGCCCACAAAGCCGCCGAAGAATCTCGGCAATCCCGGCATCATCACGGGCCTGTAATTTCTCAGCTCTGCCGCAATCACTTCCAGTGGGTCTTTGATGACTTTTTTCTTTTCTTTTTGCTTTCCCCTCTGAATAGTAATGTTTTTGCCCTTTCCCTCTATAGTCAGGGAAGGATCGCTCGCGATAAAGGAGTAGCGTGCCCATTTTTCACCGCCCACAACGCTCTCAAGAAGAAAGCCTGTTTTTCCTTTTAATTTCAGAAAGGCTGACAGGGGTGTTTCAAGGTCTGCCATTATCTCAGCATAGACAGGGATAATGTTGCCTTCCTTTGTCTTTTCTTTGAATTCCTCGAAATCAGGATAAAACATATTGACAAGAACCTCTATATTTAATTACTATCATAAGTGTCTATTATACTTAAGTGAACAGTGAATAGTGAATTGTCTTCCCAAATAAATCCTTTTTTATTGCTGATTGCTGAAAACTGTTAACTGGTCGCTGAAGTTATTGCGGGTGTAGCTCAGCTGGTAGAGCACAACCTTGCCAAGGTTGGGGTCGCGGGTTCGAATCCCGTCGCCCGCTCCATTATAAGATGCAAGATGCAGGATGCAGGTCGCATGATTGAAAACTTCCGAAGCATTAGAAAGAGTCCAGTCGTGTATCGTGTATCGTGAATCTTGGAACTCGATTCCCTGACGTATTCGGCGGCGTACCCAAGTGGCTAAGGGGGAGGTCTGCAAAACCTTTATGCAGCGGTTCGAATCCGCTCGCCGCCTCCATTAAAGCAGTGAACAGTTGTCAGTAAAGAACTTCCAAAAAAATCAATTTAATATCTGAAATGAAAGTCATCGCTTTTTTAGGCAGCCCACGAAAAGACGGGAACACAGACCTCCTTCTGAAAGAGGTTATGAGGGGAGTCAATGTATCAGGCCTTGAAGTTGAGACATTTGATTTGAATTCAATGGATATCCAGCCGTGCCAGGATTGCGGCGGATGTGATGATACGGGGACCTGCATTGTCCATGATGATATGGACAGGATTTACCATTCAATAAGAGCAGCCGACAGGATTGTCCTTGCATCTCCGGTGTTTTTCTTTTCTCTCAGCGCTCAGGCCAAGGCCATGATAGACAGGTGCCAGTGTTTCTGGTGCGAGAAATACGTCTTGAAAAAACCGGTCCAGGCCGGTAAATTCGGCAGAAAAGGGCTGCTCCTTCTTGTCGGCGGGATGAAAAAAGAGGTCGGCGTTCAGTGTGCCGATACCTGTGCCGGAGCGTTTTTTAAAACAATCAGCGTCCCGGAGCACGTCACTTTAAGTTATCTGGGAATTGATAAAAAAGGTGAAATCCTCAAGCATCCTGCATCGCTTAAAGAGGCCTTTGAGGCAGGCAAAAAACTCGTAAGCTGGTCTGCTCCATATTAAGCTTTTATCTACTAATGTTGCAGTGTCGATACAGGCACAATTTATACCTTCAATATTCTTCTTTTTTAAAACCCGCTTTTAAGAATTAAAGATTTTCCCTTCTGACACCGAAAAGAATGTTGTTGATAAAAGCATAAGGTATGCATATATATGTGTTATTTACAGTTGTGTATGCAGTGTTGACAATGTGCGTGGGTGGCATTCTATTACCACCGAGGCACAGAGACACAGAGCAGACAATGAGACTAAGGAAAGTCTTATGTCACCACATAAAGGAAAAATTTGATCTGATCTATTGTCTTGTTTTTCAACTCAGTTCAATTGTGTCTCCGTGGTCGACTGCTTTTTACAGAATCCAATGTATAAGTTTCAGAAACAAAGGAGGCTTTCGTGAAATCTATTCTTGTAGTCGATGATTCAAATACCATCAGGACCTTGATCAAATCGGTTATCGAGGACATTGGCAGCGTAGATATATTTGAAGCATCGTCAGGTTTTGAGGCACTTAAGATATTGCCGCAGCATGCCTTTGATCTTGTTGTTACTGATATTAACATGCCGGACATAAATGGTTTTGAGCTCATTAATTTCATAAAAAATCATGACAGGTATAAAAGAATTCCCGTTGTTTTCGTATCAACAGAGCGCAAAGATGAAGACATAAAAAAAGGGATGTCGCTTGGTGCCTGCGCTTATTTGACAAAGCCTTTTAAGGCAGATGAGCTTGTGGATACGGTCAGGAAAGCATTGAATATATGAAAAATTCAAAAAAAGATTTTATTGTTGAGGCAGAGGAGATCCTCGAGAATGTCAATAACGCCCTGCTGGAACTCCAGAATGCCTTTAATCCGGATACGTTGAATTCCGTATTCAGGGCTGTACATACCCTCAAGGGCCTTTCAGGTCTTTTCGGGTTTAAGGTAATAACCGATCTTTCGCACGCGCTGGAATCCATTCTTGATGATCTCAGGCTTGGCAAGATCGATATTTCAGATGAAGTGATAGGTTTCATCTTTACCAACATGGATGTGCTCAAGAATCTTATCGCTCAGGTCGCTGATGATAAAGAAGCTGATGACGTGAGCGATACTATCAGGGCAATAGAGGCCTTCAGAAAAGAAGCAGGGTCGAAGAACAAGGATATCTCTATAGAAGATATCGGGATAAGCCCTTCTGTCCTGAAGGTCCTGTCAGGATATGAAGAGCACAGGCTCAAGAGCAATGTAAAAGAAGGACATGGAATATATATTGTCAAGGCTGTTTATAATCTTGCTGAGTTTGCGCCGCGCCTTGAGGCCCTGAATGCTCTTCTCAAGAGCCTGGGAGAGTTGATAGCAACGCTTCCGGTATCTGAAGGCGTGCCGGACGGTTCCATAGGCTTTAAATTGCTTTTAGGCAGTGTTTCAGACGTTGATGCATTGAAATCTAAAATTGATTCTGCGGACATAGAGGTCATATGTCCTCCCAGGAAGGAATCTCAAAAGGCGGCCCAGATAGTCTCCAGGACTCAGGACGTTTCTTTAAAAAGCACTACAAACACCGTAAGGGTGGACATAGAAAAACTGGACCGGATACTTGATACGGTCAGCGAGCTGGTTCTGGCCAAGGGCGCTGTTGTCAGGATCGGGAAGGAGCTTGCTGAAAATGTCGGCTACAGCTCTTTGACCCTTGATGTGCATAAGATATCCCAGACCCTGGACAGGAAGCTTGCAGAACTGCAGGATCATATTCTGGAACTGAGGATGGTACCGTTTTCACAGATATTTACCCGGCTGGTGCAGGTCGTCAGGAGATATACGAGAAGCGTCGGCAAGGAGATTGACGTTGAACTTTTTGGCGAGGATACGAAGATAGATAAACAAATGGCTGAGGAGATCATTGACCCGCTCATACATCTTATAAGGAATTCGATTGACCATGGCATAGAGCCTAATGAAAAAAGGATCGCAGACGGCAAAAAAGAACATGGGACAGTAACGCTTAAGGCATTTCCGGAGGGCAATAAGGTAATAGTCACGGTGCAGGATGACGGCGCCGGATTGGATACGGAAAGGATCCTCAGTAAGGCCCTTGAAAAGAAGTTAGTGCCGGAGAATCAGGTCCTGGAACAGAAAGAAGTATTTGATCTTATCTTTCTTCCCGGGCTTAGCACCAAGAAGGAAGTAAGCGAGGTGTCGGGCAGGGGAGTGGGTATAGACGTCAAATCGGATCGGGGGCTGGGAACAACCTTTGTCCTTACCCTGCCGATAACGCTCGCTATAATAAAAGCGCTTATAGTGGTGGCGGCAAATGAAAAATTTGCTGTGCCTCTGACATCTATCTCAGAGACGTTTTTTGTGGAGGCTGCAGGCATTCAGACTATTGAGGGCAGAGAGGTCTTTGAGCGGAGGGGCGAGATGCTGCCGCTGCTTAGAGTAGCCGATGTGTTTAAACTTGAGAACGCCCCCAAGGATGAATACTTTGCTGTGAGCGTCGGGTTTGGGACCAGACGGATCGGGCTTTTGGTGGATGACCTTCTGGAACAAAGTGAAGTAGTTATAAGGCCGCTTGGCGAGTATCTGAAAGACGTCCGGGGGCTGGGAGGCGCGGCTGAAATAGGAAAGCATGAGATAGTTCTTGTGCTTGATATAGAAAGTCTGATAGATGAATCTGTTTCTTCAAAGAGAAAGATAAATCGTGCGGCATTGGGCATATAATGAAGAAATATTTTAAATGAAGCTGTCAGGTTTCAAATGAGAGGAAGAAAATGGACGCGGAAAAAGGCGGAGCAGTGAAAACAAGTGAAGAAAAGAACAGGGCTGTTTCAGATAACTCAACGAATACGAATAAAAATGAAGAGCCTGATATGACGGCAGAGGTGGAAATACTGGCTTTTAAGATAGCAAATGAAGAGTATGCAGTTAAGATAACAGAACTGCAGGAAATTATAAGGTATCAGCGGATCACTATAGTTCCCTGCACGCCCCTGTATGTGCTTGGAGTAACATCTCTTCGCGGAAAGATCATCCCGGTCATAGACCTCAAGATAAGGCTGGGACTAAACGGAGGAGTTGAGGCAAAGCAAAAGAAGCAGAAAATCCTCATACTCTCCGGAAACAAAGAGCCGTTAGGAGCGTTGGTTAGTCTGATTTTAGGTGTATTCAGGCTGCCGGCAAGCGAACTATTGCCGCCGCCGCCCACATTAACAGAAGAGGAAAAGAATTACATAGACGGCATAGTAAAAATAAAGAATAGATTTATATCTATTTTAAATGTTAACGCAATAACGAGGATGGGTGCATTATGAAATTAAATCTTGAGATGAAAATTGTGGGGCTTGTTGTTATAACGATGATCATAGGTTCTTTATGTATCGGGATCATGGCGGTCACATTTGCCCGGAGTGATGTAAGCGGCATCATTGATACATATTCGAATACGACCATAAGCTTCATTCAGCACGCTATCGAAGAAACAATGATGACAGGAAATACGGAGGTTACCAGAAACCTGACAAGAAAAAAAGGCAGCGCCCTTGGTGTTGAATCGATAATGGTATTAGATGCCGAAGGCCGGGAGGCATTTTCTCAGACAAAAACAAAGGTGCCGTCAAATGAGATGGAGATCATTGACAGGGTCAAACTGAACAAGAATACATTTACTGAAGAAGGCGCGGACTCAATTGTTTACTATGTGCCGATAATAAATGCCGAGCGCTGCACCAAGTGCCATAGCGGGCAGGACCAGCTGAGGGGTATATTAAAGGTTTCAATGTCCATCAAGGACGCAAAATCACGTATCAATGACCGGCTGAAGACGATCATAATAAGCATGCTGTTTGCGGTGCTGATCTTTGGCGCTGTACTCCTGATGATCTTCAAGAGAAGCGTAATTGGACCGATAAAGGACCTTGAACATGCGTCTAAATCTTTATCTCAGGGGGACCTTTCCTTTAAAACAAATATTGCGTCAGAGGATGAGATCGGCTTTCTCAATAAGCATCTGAAAGAATCTATTGATAATGTCAGCAAGATCATCCACAAGTATTAAAGGTATCTGAAAGGGTGTCGCGGGTAAGCAGTGAAGTTGAGGCAGAGTCCAAGAAGGTAATAGAAGGCACACAGATGGAGGCTGAATCCTCCGAGAGGATACTTGCCTCGGTGGAAGAGCTGGACAGGTCTGTAGGAGAAATAAATTCAAGCGTGGAGAAAGTCACCACCTCAGCAGAGGAAGTGACAGTTGCCGTTGATGAAATGGTAACCAACACCGAACAAATAGCGCAGAACACGGTTGAATTATCTACAGCAGTAGATTCAACTTCATCGTCCATTGAAGAAATGTCGATAAGCATACAGGAGATCGCGGAGCGGACCAAAGAACTTACCGTGTCATCAGAAGATACTCTGAGCGCAATAGAGGAAATTAATTCAGCCGTAAGGGAAATAGATGCAAACACAGGAGAATCTGCGCGGCTCTCGGAAAAGGTCATGACAGATGCCTCGGGCTTTGGCATGGAGGCAATAGTCAAGACCGCTGAAGGAATGGAAAAGATAAAGACATCGGTCCAGACCACTGCCCAGTTCATTGAGGTCCTGAGCGCAAGGTCCATCCAGATAGGAAGGATACTGAATGTAATAAATGAGATAACAGACCAGACCACCCTGCTGGCCCTTAATGCCGCCATACTTGCGGCGCAGGCAGGTGAGCATGGGAAGGGTTTCTCTGTGGTAGCTGATGAGATCAAGAGCCTTGCCGAAAGGACCACTCTGTCAACCCAGGAAATAGAGACCCTTATAAATTCCGTGCAATCAGAAGTTGTAGGGGCTTCTGATGCGATGTACAGGGGCTTGAATATCGTTGAAGAAGGCACTGTACTTGCAAACGATGCAAAGGAGGCGCTCAAAAAGATCATAGAGAGCGCAAAGAAATCTACAGAAATGGCCTCCTCTGTCCAGATATCGACATCAGAGCAGGCCAAGGCGATCAAATTTGTCACTGACTCGATGGAAAAAAACAAAGAAATGATAGGCCATATAGCAAAGGCCACATCAGAGCAGGCCAAGGGCGTGTCGCTTATTCTGTCAGTATCAGAAAAAATAAGAGATATAACAAAGCAGGTCAAGAATGCAAATCTGGAGCAGGCCAAGGGCGGAAAGCTTATATATAACGCTACAGAAAATGTGACGGTGCAGATACACTCGATATCAAATGCAATAAAGGAGCAAAAACTTGGCAGCGGCGAGATATTGAACTCGCTGTTCAAGCTCAAGGACATGCCCGAGAAGGTAAAGAAACGCGCGTATATCATGAACAGCACTTTAAGGAACCTGCAGAAAGACTCTGAACTCCTGCTGACAGAGCTGGGCCGTTTTAAGATCGAACACAGAAAGAAAGAGGCGGGCGTTATTAATTTTGGGGTCATGCCGCTGGAATCGCCGGCTGAAATGTATAAACGGTTTATCCCGCTGATAGACTATCTTTCAATTAAGTTAAACAAAAAAATTGAATTGTATAATGCAGTGGATTTCGTCGAGACGGTCAGGAACATCGGCGAGGGTATTACAGATGTAAGCTACATGACGCCCTCCACATATATCGAGGCCCGGGACAAATATAATGTAGAGGTCCTTGCCAAGGCCCTCAATAAAGGCAAGCCGTATCACCGCTGCGCCATAATCGCAAAGGATGGCGGCAAGATCAACAGCATAGAGAATTTAAGGGGATGTTCCTTTGCCTTTGGAGATAAATATTCGACCTCAAGCTATATAGTCCCCAGGGCCATGCTTTCTGAGGCAGGCATAGACATTAAAGACCTGAGCTTTTACGCATTCCTGGGACGCCACGACGATGTTGCAAATGCTGTTCTCAACGGTGAATTTGAGGCAGGCGGAGTAATGGAAACAACGGCCGAGAAGTTCAGGGGACGGGGAATAAAAATAATCAAGTATTCCTTTGAGGTCCCTGAATTCAACATATGCGTCAACAGGGCCCTGCCTGATGAGGAAAAACGGCTGATCAAAAGGGCCTTTCTGGACCTCAACGAGAACAACGATGAACAGAGAGATATACTGCACGCCATTAATCCGGGCTATACAGGGTTTGTCGATTCTTCAGACGGCGACTATGAGGAAATCAGGAATATAATGCAGAGATTCAAACTGAGGTGACCCGGAGATGATAAAATGAAAACAAGATCACTGGCAGCTAAATTCACAATCACCTTTCTTATAATAGTCCTTGCAGGGCAGGGCATAGGGTTTGTATTGTTCGTATCCTCGATACGGAAGAACCTGCTTGACTCGCTCAATGGAAAGATTCAACATACCGGCGAGATATTATCGAAAATAACCATAAAACCAATTCTTGATAAAGATGACTCATCGATGAGCGCATATCTCGAGGAGCTCATAAAAGACGATGACCTTGTCTCGATCAGCGTTTTTGACAAAGACCAGACGCTGATAGCTGAAAAAACAAAGATATATTCCCGCGAAGGCAGGAAGTTAAATCCGCTTTATGTGGAATCTTATTTAAAGAGAGATTTCCCTGTTTTTTCGGGGAATGCAAGGATAGGGGAGATAGCCATTATGTCGTCCTCGTCGCGGATCAACCGTGAGATATTAAAACAGGCCGCCTTTGGAGCACTCCATCAGGGCCTCCTGATAATGGCCGTCATCCTGCTGGTGGCAAAATTCTTCAGCAGCGATGTGAGGAAGCCGGTGCTGGACTTTAACCTTGCGGTCGGCAGGCTGGGTGCCGGAGACCTCACGGCCTCATTTCAGTCTGAAAAAAATATCGAGATGA
>JACQXH010000187.1 GCA_016208845.1 Nitrospirota bacterium
CGATGAAATTTCATTTTGTCATTCCTGCGGAAGCAGGTCGGAGCGACTCTTCGGTCGATACGACTAAACTCAAACTCGCTTCGAGAATCCAGATGAAAAGTACTGGATTCCGTGTCAAGCACGGAATGACATTACAGAGGATAATATGACAATAGAAAATAGAAGAAAAATAGAAGGCTTTATCGCCATGACTCTGAGCACCCTTGCCGCCCTTTTGGGACTGTTCTGGCTGATCTTCATTCTTGGTGACGTGCTTATTCATGGAATAAAGGCATTGAATTTTAGCTTATTCACCAATGATCCAGTTCCGGCAGGAGTTGCAGGCGGAGGGCTGAGGAATGCCTTTGTAGGACAGATAATGATAACACTATGCGCAACTTTAATAGGTGTGCCAATTGGCGTATTAGGCGGAACGTTCCTTGCGGAGTATGCGCGTGGCAGAAAGATAGCAAGGATAATAAGTATACTATCCGACATAATGGTCAGTGTGCCGTCCATTGTGATCGGGACCTTTATTTATGCCATGCTCGTGAAGCCGCTCGGCCATTTTAGCGGCTGGGCAGGGGCAATTGCCCTCGCGATCATTATGATCCCTGTTGTCCTCAGGACAACTGAGAACATGCTTACCCTTGTGCCGTGGACCTTGAGAGAGGCGGCATTTGCCCTTGGAGCGCCATATTATAAAGTTATCAGTCAGATCGTCTACAGGGGGGCTTCAGCAGGTATCTTCACCGGGATACTTCTGTCTATAGCCCGTGTGGCTGGCGAGACCGCGCCGCTTTTATTTACGCCTCGCTTACGGTAACGATCTTTCAGTACGCAATGGGACCTTATGATAACTGGCATTCACAGGCATGGGCAGCGGCCCTGATAATAACCATATCTATCCTTATGCTTACAGTCTTCGGTAGACTTTTAATTAAAGGGAGGCATGGTAAGAGATGATTGCTGCCACGGAGTTTGAAGTAAAAGTGCTCAATTTCTACTACTCGGGAAATGTTCATGCGCTGAAAAATATCACTCTGCCGGTCTATGAACATAATATTACCGCTCTTATAGGGCCTTCAGGCTGCGGAAAGACCACTCTTCTCAGATGCTTTAACCGGATGCATGATCTGTACCCCGGAAACAGATATGAAGGGGAGATTCTCTTTAAGAAGGAAAATATATTTTCAGAAGAAATTGATGTAATTGACCTGAGGAGCCGCATAGGGATGGTCTTTCAGAAACCGACCCCATTTCCCATGAGCATCTTTGACAACATTGCTTATGGGCTGAGACTTAAAGAGAACAAAAAAATATCTGACCTGTCGGAAAAAGTGGAAAGGGCGCTTCCGGAGGTGCTTCTTTTCGATGAACCAACTTCAGCGCTTGATCCTATTTCAACGGCTAAGATTGAAGACCTTATTGTAAATCTCAAAAAGGATGTCACCATTATTATAGTAACTCACAACATGCAGCAGGCCGCAAGGATATCTGACTGGACGGGTTTTATGATGCTTGGTGATTTGATTGAATTCGATCAAACTGATAAAATCTTTACGCACCCTTCACAAAAGCTCACAGAGGATTATATAACAGGGAGGTTTGGATAATGACAGTGCGGAGCGAAGAGCTTGAACACCTCAAGGAAATGCTGCTTAAAATGGCGTCGCTTGTAGAGGCCTCAATAAAAAACTCTGTTCAATCTCTGGTGGAGAGGGATTCCGATCTGGCGCGCAGCGTCATTAACGGAGACCCCAAGATTAATGCCTTTGATGTACAGATTGACGAGGAATGCATAAGGCTTCTTGCGCTGAAACAGCCGATGGGAAAGGACCTGAGATTCATTACGACCGCAATGAAAATCACCACTGATCTGGAAAGAATAGGTGACAATGCGGTTAACATATCCGAAAGGGCGCTTGAGTTGAATGAAGAACCCATACTAAAACCTTATATAGATATTCCGAGGATGAGCCGTATATCCCAGGGCATGGTTCGGAATACTATCAATGCCTTTATTAATGAAGATAAGAACCTCGCAAGAGAAGTAATCATCAGGGATGATGAAGTTGACGACCTGAATGAAGCGGTCTGGAAAGAACTGATGCACATTATGACGCACGATCCTTCGACAATCTCCAGGGCGGTTAAGATCACATATGTTTCAAAATATATAGAGAGGATCGCAGATCACGCAACAAACATCGCCGAAACTGTCATTTATATGATAGAGGGGCGGATCATCCGGCATATGATGCCGGACCAGATATGAGACAACTAATAATTAAAAATCAAAATGCAAAAAGTAAAAATAAGGAATTGTTTTATTATTATAAATATTCCATAATTTTGATTTTTACTGTTTAATATTTGATTTAACGGAGAGTAATGACGAACCGACTTTCCACAGAAAAAGCAGCTTACCTCAAACACTCGGCACATCAGAAAATCGACTGGTATCCCTGGTGTGATGAGGCGTTTGAAAAGTCAAAAAAAGAGAATAAGCCTGTATTTTTAAGCTCAGGAGCCATATGGTGTCACTGGTGTCATGTCATGGCAAAGGAGAGCTTTGAAAATACAGATATAGCAGATATTCTTAACGAACATTTTATCTGCATCAAGCTGGACAGGGATGAAAGACCGGATATAGACAGGTTCTTTCAGCAGGCAGTTGCAGCGATGGGGAGCGGAGGGGGCTGGCCTCTCAGCGTTTTCCTGACACCTGACAGAAAACCATTTTTCGGAGGCACGTATTTCCCTCCTGATGACAGATCTGGAAGACCCGGATTCAAAACAATATTAACAACCATCAGCAGTTTCTATAGATCAAATAAAATCGAGATTGAACAGGATACAGAGAAGTTAATTAATGCCATCCGTCCCGAACCAGCAGTCCAGAGCGAAATAAATGAAGATATGCTTTTACGCTCTGTTAAGGAGATACTATCAGACTTTGACAGGCAGAACGGCGGTTTTGGCGCTGCCCCTAAATTCCCTATGACAGGGGCCATGGAATTTCTGGTGAACAGGCATTTCTTTACCGGTTCAGAAGCTATTGGATATGCAGTAAGAAGAACGCTTGAAGCAATGGCAAAAGGAGGTTTTCATGACCAGATCGGCGGAGGCTTTCACAGGTATTCTACTGATGCTGAATGGATCATACCTCATTTTGAGAAAATGGCCAATGACAACGCATGGCTTTTAAGAAACTATATTGACGCATATTCATTTTATGGTGACGAATATTTAAGGGAGGTTGCAGAGGGGATAATTAATTTTATCCGGACTGTGCTTTCTGACCCGGAGGGCGGCTTTTATGCGAGTCAGGACGCTGATGTAACGCCTGATGACGAGGGTGGTTATTTTACATGGACCGATGAAGATCTGAAAAAGGCTCTTGATGAAGAGGAATACCAAGTGTTAGCCATGCATCTGCTCAGTGAAAGAGGGGTCATGCATCATGATGAATCGAAAAGGGTATTGTTTGTGAATATGGACGAAGGGCAGATCGCGGGCAATACAGGGATGGAATTAAAAGATGTTAAAGAAATAATTAAACGAGGAAAATTAAAACTGCTTGAAATCCGGGGAAAAAGAGAATCGCCGTTTATTGACAGGACATTTTATACCTCCCTCAACGGAATGCTTATCACATCTTATGTAAGGGCTTTCAGGGTGCTCAGAGACAACTCCCTGAAAGATTATGCGATCATGACCCTTGAGAAAATGTTAAAGGCCAATTTTACAGGCGGTGAACTCGTCCATTCTGAAGGGGTAGGGGGATTTCTTGAGGACTATGTATATTTAATGGAAGCGCTCATTGCTATTTATGAAATTACCTGTGATCTGTCGTATCTTAATAAGGCCGATGCACTTATGGATT
>JACQXH010000188.1 GCA_016208845.1 Nitrospirota bacterium
AGACTAAAAAATACCCACGAACACTTCCCTCTTAAATATCAGCATTAAAAAATTATCTTAGAATTTCCAGAAGAGAGACCGGATATCCGGTCTCTCTTCTTTTTATGCTTCTTCAGACCGGTCGAAGGGTGGATTCCCGATTGAGAACTTCGGGCATCACAGATAAGGTGTATGTGTCTTTTCTAATGACCGGATTAATAATTTATTTTTCGTCATGCGCTGTATCGTATTTACTGCCGGAATCTGTATAATGAATTATAACTGAATAGAGCTATTTTTGCTGCTTTCCCTCTATCAAGAGCGGTTTAAGTCGGGATCGACTCGTACCGAGGGGTGTGTTTATTTTCAATCTGTTAAACTTTGTCTTTAATGTCTTATAGAACCCTCTAAATACACACCCCTGCCCCCCTCTTTTTAGAGGGAAAAACTACATTGGAAAATCGCTCAACTTGGGTATTACTTAAATTAGCCGGATTTGAGCCGATATATGAGACAAAAAACATATGTGTTTGCAGTTATATCTCTGATCTCTTTATTAGCGTGCTTCTCATCATTTCCCGCACATGCTGCCTCTTATTCAAAATCTCTCCCGCCCGAGGAGCAGGAGCAAAAGGCATTGGAAACTTTCAACAGCATACTATCTCTCTCCGGCTCCACTGACGAAAGGGACGCAGTTGTAAAGAAGAGAGAGGAAAAATATTCAGAGATCATTTACCTCTATCCCAAGGCCTCTGTTGTCGAAGAAAGCTATTGGAGACTGATAATGATTTATTTAGAAGATCATTACCCGCGTGATTATATAAAAGCAGAAACTCTTTTTAGGGAGTTCAGGGGAAAACACCCGGATTCACCGCTGGAAAATCTAATAGCTGAGTCGCTGGCAGGCAGCTATTATCAGGATAGAATGTATATATTATGAGTCAGGAAAAGTGCCAAGGCCTATGCTGCTGTTTTTTTATTCTGAGGCCAATTACGGTCTCGGCGCTTTGGCAGACGCGGAGAAAGGTTATAAGCTTGTGATTGAACTGTTCCCGGGATCTGGTGAAAGCAAAAAGGCAAAAACAAGGCTTGAGGAGATACGCAATAAAAACTTCAATTCTGATTAATCTGCGATGTAACTACTTGGGTGGATAGCCTGTAGGCAGTTAGTCTTTCAGGCTAAAAAGACTAAAAGACTGAATAACCTGAGTAACTTACCGCGTCTGCTATTTATTGTGGCATGTAGTGCATAACACACCGCCTGCACTGGCTTTTCTAAGGAAGGGTGTTATTGCAGGGTTATGTACATTGTGACAGCTTGAGCACTCCACTTTATTGCCGCTTTCATATAATCTGAGCCCTCCGCTGATAACCTGTGCAGGTGTTTTAAAATAAGGGTCTGTACTTGTATCGGGATATGCCATAGATACAGGATGATCGTTGGACAGGTCCGTGGTCAGATAAGAGGCCCGGGCGTCATGGGTCTCTCCGAATATTTGTTGATCGTCATGACAGCCTCCGCAGTATGAAGGAGACCCGAAGGCCGAACCCTCGCCCATTTGTGCGTGAACGGTGTCTTCAGGGACGCCGTACCAGGGGCCGCTTGTATTGACCCCGGAGCCCGGGGCATTGGAGACCATGTCAACTGCAAAGGTCCCGTCATGACAGCTCAGGCACATCAGCGAAACAGTGGATACAGTAGTAGGCGTATTAACCATGGTGTTGCTTCCATAGAGGGTGTAGCTGCCAGGTGCATTCAGGCTCCTGTTCCAAAGAAGCGCACTCGATGTTGCCCCATGGGGAGCATGACAGTAGACGCAAACCTCTCCATAGTTATTCAGAAACTCATCCACTCCTTCGGCAGCGTGAGTTGTGCCTGATACGTGCGAGAGATCATGTTTTGAATTCTTAATGCCGCCGTATGACAACGAGGCAATTAGCGCCATAAGTAACAGAGCCAGTAGGGATGATTTCTTAAAATGTTTCCTAAAATTCATTACGCTGTATATCTCCAGCAAACATATCAGCAAGATTCAGGCCCGATAATTAAAAAAGAGATATATACCGGCCCGGATCATGATTAAATATTGCTAACCCCTTGATATTATCAAAAAAACACCCCGGTCAAAACAAACTTATCTATTTTACCTCATTTGAATCTAATTTCATAGATGTTCTAAAGCACGCACTCTGTTATGTTATTTAACGCATATGTTCACATAAATGTCTACTTAATTGACACATATTGCCTTGTCTGTCCCCGTCTTGAAAATATTCACATCTTGTAACTATATGATTAATTAAATAATTTTATGTATATCCGAGCTTCATACCCGATCAGCCATTATATAGGCCGGTATGGCATATTAATTGCATTAAATAATATTAGATGATTTACCGAAAGGAAAGGCTGATATGAGAGACTCAAAATACAATAAAATTCGTTCCGCTGCATGGGCCTGCACAAGGACGCTTTTTATTGTTTTTATTATCTTTTCAGCTACATATAAAGAATGCGCGGCATTTCAGTATCAACACCTTGATCCTTTAGCAATTAATCTGTCACCGAGTGCAGTGGCGCTGGACAATGCTGAAAACGTCTATGTGGCAGAGGCAAGTCAGGACATGGTTGATATATATGATAACAGCGGCACAATCACAGGCCGGATATCAGGGCTTGACATACCGATCAGCGTGGCTGTAGACAGCACTGGAAAGATATATATCTGCAACAAAGGAAGAAAAAACGTTGAAGTATATGATAAGGACCTGAATCTTGCATACACGATCGGGGCTGGAAACGGCGAATTTGCAAGGCCTTCCGCGATTGCATTAGATACCGCAGGCAACATCTATGTTGCAGACAGCATGAAAGACAGAATCAGCATATACAATCCTGACGGCACATCTTCTTTTTCATTCGGCACATCAGGCAGCCAGAGCGGACAATTTCATTATCCGGCGGCTTTAGCGATCAACAATAATGCTGGTGAGATCATAGTTGTGGACCACCCTTTGATCAGCGCATCATCGTCGTATGGCACAAGCAGCGGGGAAGGGGCAAGGATCCAGATTTTCGATCTTTATGGCAATTTCAGGAGGAGTTACAGCAGTTTTGGTATTGGAGACGGAAAACTCTTCAGGCCGGCAGGCCTTGCAGTAGACGAGACCGGAACCATGTATGTGACAGATTCATATTTTAACATCGTGCAGGTATTTGACTCAAACGGAGTGTTTCAGGGGACCATATATGACATGAATGATCCCTTCAGAAGTCCTCTTGGCATAGCCATAGGTAAATCTAACCGGCTCTTTATAGCATCGCTGAATACCTCTAAAGTGGATGTCTACGGGATCCATAACTTTGTTGATATGGGAGTTTCCCGGCAGTCTCTGTCATTTGAGATGCAGCAGGGCGGAGGCGCACCTGCGTTCCAGTCCATAGAGGTCCGGAATAAGGGCAACGAAATCATCAACTGGACTGCATCAGCAGACACCGGCTGGATAATATTAGGGCAGACATCAGGCATA
>JACQXH010000189.1:0-2076 GCA_016208845.1 Nitrospirota bacterium
CCAAAGGGCATGTGCGGCTCCGAGCCGAAGGTCGGGGCATTTACATAGCAGCAGCCCGCCTCGATTTTGTCCAGCGAGTGCATTGCGATATCAACGTTTGCCGTAAAAATGGATGCGGTCAACCCGTATTCGACGGAATTGATCTTGCTGATCGCGTCCTGCAGGTCTGAAATCTTAAAGACCGCAAGCACAGGGCCGAATATTTCTTCCTGCGCAAGCTTGGAATTTATATCAACATCGGTAAAAATGGTCGGCTCAATAAAATTGCCTTTTGCAAAATCGCCCTCTGTCAACGCCCTGCCCCCGAGAAGAAGCTTTGCGCCGTCTTTTTTCGCCCCGTCTATATACGACATAATGCTTGCAAATTGTCTCTTGTTGATTATCGGACAGACCTTTGTGTCTGCGTCGCTCCCCTTGCCGACTCTCATCTTCCCGGTTTCGGCAAGGAGCTTTTTTAGGAATTCATCATATACCGCCTCATGAACAAAGACGCGGCTTGTTGAGGCGCATCTCTGGCCTGCCGTGGAAAAAGCCCCGGATGCCACTGCTTTTGATGCTGAGTCAAGGTCTGCGTCATTCATGACAATTAAACCGTTCTTTCCCCCAAGTTCAAGCGAGCATCTTTTAAGCTGGCGTCCGCATTCTTCGGCTATCATTTTGCCGACATTTGTCGAGCCGGTGAATGATATCAGGTCAACATCTTTGTTCTTAACGAGTGCCTTGCCTGAATCAATGCCAATGCCGTAAACTATATTCACTACACCATCAGGCAGCCCGGCCTCTTTTAAAAGCCCGCCTAACAAATGAGCTGTCAGCGGTGTGTCTTCAGAGGGTTTTAATACGACCGTGTTGCCGCAGATCAAGGCCGGGAAGAGTTTCCATGTTATTATCGCCATCGGCGCATTCCACGCTGTGATCAGTCCGCATACACCGACCGGGACCCTTTTGGTCAGGGCCCACCTCTTTTCAAGGGCTGAAAAACTTGTCTGCCCGTACATGCGCCTTCCTTCACCCGCCATGAAATACGCAACATCCGCGCTGGACTTGATATCGCCCATTGATTCAGGCATTGTCTTGCCCATTTCCCTGACTATTATTCCGGCCAGTCTTTCCTGGTTTGCGAGCAATAGTTCACCCGCCCTGTATATTAATTCGCCTCTTTTAGGAGGCGGCATATCGCTCCATGAAGGAAATGCGTCTTTTGCCGCCTTAACTGCAAGCTCAATATCTTTTGCGCCTGATTTGGGAAATAAACCGACAATGTCGCTGCTGTCGGCAGGATTGATGTTCTCAAAATATTCCGCTGAAGCGGGCGGCACTAATTTACCATTAATTAAATTGTTATATTTTTCCATAATGCCTCCAAATAATCACCACGCTGAAAAACCTCCATCCACAACGAGATTTGCTCCTGTCATATAAGATGATGCGGCTGAAGATAAAAACAATATAGCGCCATTGTATTCATCCTGGACTGCCATGCGTCCCATAGGAACCTTGTTTGAATAATGTTTCAGGAATGTCTCATCCTGGCTGTTGAATAACCCACCCAGTGTCAATGTGTTTACACGGACGCCTTTTTTGGCCCAGTATGTAGCAAGGTATCTTGTGAGGTTTAAAACGCCTGATTTGCTGACAGAGTATGCTACAGGCTTAATAAACGGTTTATCCTTGTACTCATATATCCTTTGGTCAGGGGACAATATCCCATAAATGGAAGAAATGTTAATTATAGAACCGCCGCCGCTTTGGGCCATATGCCCACCGATTACCTGGCAGCAGAGGAACGTGCCTTTCAGATTTACTTCCATCATTATGTCCCATGATGATTCAGGATATGTCTCAAAAGGCCCTGTCTCCTGCTCGTCAGCATCAGGCGGGGCATCTATCGCGGCGTTGTTTATCAGAATATCAGGTCTGCCGAACGAGGATATTGTTTTTTGAAGCGCTTTCTCGATCGATTTACGTTTTGTTATGTCAGCTTCAACTCTGAGGAGCCGTTCGGAATTGACCTCCCCAAGCCGTCCTCTTGAATTTGATAGCTTCAGGTCAAATGCCGCAACGCATGCCCCTGCA
>JACQXH010000189.1:2149-5764 GCA_016208845.1 Nitrospirota bacterium
ATCAAGAAGTGTTTGTGTATATTGAGTGCCAAGCTGCCCGGCTGCTCCGGTGACGATTGCGGTTTTACCGGTAAGGTCGAAGAGTTTTATTTTATTATCCATTAGTAGTTCTTAATCCAGAAAATGCATTTCAAGAAACCACAGAGTACACTGAGTTTGAAAAAAAAGTTGAGAAGATAAGAAGTTATGAAGCCGAGAAAAGACAATAACTTTTTTTCTCCCATCTTCTTAACCTCCCAACTTCTCATCTTCTATCTTCCTCTGTGTCCTCTGTGGTTGATTGCTAATCACCTATTATCTTTCCTGTTTTTGCTTTTGCAACTAAGTCGCAGAACTCCCGGACCGCGCCATGTCCGCCCTTTGCCTTCGTAATATAAGATGAAACCGCTATCACTGCCGGGTAAGCATCTGCAACACAAACAGGGAGACCTACGATCTTCATACATCCCAGGTCATTTATATCATTTCCCATGTATGCAACATTGCTCAGGGGAATCCCTGATTTTGCTGCCTCTGCTTTCAATGTTTCAGGTTTATTGTCGCATCCATGAATGCAGGGCAGGTTCAGCTTTTTACACCGTGCATTGACTACAGAATTCTTTTCAGTCGAAAGAACCAGCAATTTAATGCCGAGGCTTCTTACTGCCTCCAGGCCGAAACCGTCAGACCTGCTGCATAAGACTCCTTCCGTCCCGTCTTGCAATACCAATACGCGGTTGTCGGTAAAAACTCCGTCGAAATCAAAGACGATCATTTCTGTTTGTCTGATTTTTTCAATAACAGATTCAGGGATAAGCCTTCCTGTTTTCTTAAACGCCTTAGGCCCCGGCATAGTTTCGCTCATTCCACCTGGTCTAACGAAATGGACGCTTCCTCATCCAGGTTGATCTTTAACTTTTTGCCGAGTATTTTATTGACCATGTACGGCGGGGTTCCATTGGTCGGTGTTTTTAAACAGATATCGTCCCATGTAATGATAGAGCCTGCTGATAAGGGACGTGAAGCATAAATGCCTTTCCCCATCTTCTTTTTTGCTTCTATTTCAAAGTCATAAACAGTTTTACTGCTTTCGCCGAGAGCTATATCGATCCGGCGCAAGTCCCTTATTTGCTTGCGAAGTCCTTCCGGTTCGAGTGAAAATCTATGGTCTGTTCCTTTCCACGAACGATTTAAAGTGAAGTGCTTTTCCAGTACTGTTGCGCCCAGCATGTATGAAATTACAGCAGCAAGTATGCCGTTATCATGACCGGAATAGCCAATAATTACATCGGGGAATTCCCTCTTTAATGTTTCAATTACTTTTAAGTTCAGATTGTGATATTCAGTCGGATAACCGGCTATACAGTGCATGAGGCAAATTTTGTCATTATGTTTAATTACAGTTTCATACGCGATCCGGATTTCTTCCATGGTAGCGGCGCCTGTTGAAATGAACATCGGTTTGCCTAATTTTGCAATATATTCCAATAAGGGAGTATTCGTTACATCGGCAGAGGCCATTTTATAACTTGTTATCCCCAGATCAGCAAGAAAATCTGCGCTTTTAAAATCAAAGGCTGTAGACATGAATTCGACGCCGTTTTCTTCAGCGCACTTCATAAGTTCTAAATATTCATCACGCCCGAACTCGAGAAATTCCCTGTGCTCGCCATAGGTAGCCCCGTAACTATTTTCATTGTCATATGGTTTATTGTACATGGCTATTGTATAGAGGGTCTTATTGTCTCTCTTCTGAAATTTTACAGCCTGTACACCATAGGATGCGGCAACTTTCACCATTCTTAAAGCGGTCTCAAGATTTCCCTGATGGTTGTGACCGATCTCGGCAATTACATAACATGGCCCATTGGTGGAAATCTTGCTTTTACCAAAACTGATTATCTTCATTATATCCCCCTGATTTTCATTTCATGACAATCCAGCAAAAGATGAAATCGTTAGTAGAACTTTAATTATAAAACCTTATTGCAAATTTATCCATATTATTACATTTATTAATAATACAGAGCTGATTGCATACTGCTATTTGGATAGCACAAATAACTAATGCTCCGCCCTGTCAGTTACATTTGCAGTAACCATTCAGGTTGTTTAGTATATTGGACTGTAGTCTGTTAGGTAAAAAAGCTGACTGATAAGGTATAAGGTTGTTTAGGCTATTAGTCTGAAGTCTGTTAGCTAAACGACTAAATACCTACAGACTATCCACCTGGGTATTTTTTTCTAAGAGGTGATGTGCGAATTACTGTGCCCCGTCGCCCCTGAGCACCACCCGTACCGTCTTTAATAAGATAACAATATCCAGCCATAAATTCCAATTCCGCACATACCATGAATCGAGGGTCACCCTGTGGTCATAGCTGATATTGCTCCTTCCGCTGGCCTGCCATAGGCCTGTGATCCCGGGCAGTACGCTGAAGCATAACATGAACATGTCTTTATACCGTTCTTTCTCATACCGGGGGATGGGCCTTGGACCGACCAGGCTCATTTCGCCTTTAAGGACGTTGAATATCTGCGGCAGTTCGTCAAGGGATGTCTGTCTTAAGAAGACGCCGATCTTTGTGATCCGCGGATCATCTTTCAGCTTGCCATACTGTCTCCACTCGTTTTCTATCCCGCGGTCGCTTTCCAGAAGCTCGTTAAGTTTTTTCTCAGCGTCATTATACATGGTCCTGAATTTATAGCATTTAAAAATTGTGCCGTCATGGCCGATCCGTTTCTGTGAAAAAATTGCAGGCCCCTTTGAATTGAGCCTGATTAGAAGGGCGATCAGGAGCATAGGCACTGCAAGGATAAGAAGCAGGACAAGGCTGACCAACTGATCAAATATCTTCTTGATGATCATATTTACCGGTCTCGCAAGATTATTTTTTACCTCAAGGCCGATGGCCTGCTCCTGAAAAAAATGCTGGAGGTTGGTTCCGAGCACGGCTATCCCGAATAAGCAGTATATTCCTCGTCTTGTGCTGAAGCTTGTTTATGATTGAAATCAGCCTGTCTTTATCACAGCCAGGCATTGCAATGATAACGTCATTTATGCAGCATCTGCCGATGTATTTTTGAGCCCTGTCCACGCCCCCGTGTATCTTTATGCCCCCGATTTTTCCCCCTATCTTGGCCGGGTCATCATCCAGAAACCCGACTACATCCAAACCAAGGTTTTTATCCTTTTGAAGTGCGCTGAATATGAGTTCTCCTGTCTTTCCGGCTCCAAGAACAAGGACCTTGCTTTTCATCAATCCGATGCTGAAAAGAAGTTTTTTTGCACTTATCCTCAGCATAGGAAAAGCTGGAAGGGCTATTAAACTCATGATAACAATAACCGTTCGTGAGATTTGCTCTCCCTTCTTGCCAAGATACAGGACGCTGAAAACGCTTACCGTAGAGAAAAAAACAACCTTCCATAGAGTCTTTATTTCATCCCAGAATGAAAATCTTTTTGAATAGAGGCCTTGATAAGCAAAAAACGTCAGCCATACGGGGAAAACCCACAGAAAATCCATTAATTCTTTTTTGGTTAGTTCCTGGAATTGAAAAAAAGACGGCAATAAGTTCTTCCTCAAGAATATTGCTCCTTCCAATGCCAGAAAAATACTTCCGATATCCACCATA
>JACQXH010000190.1 GCA_016208845.1 Nitrospirota bacterium
CACTGCTTCGACCGGCGAAAACGGGTTTGAACATTTCAAAATGGAATCGCCTTATATTACGCTTCTGGATGTAAATCTTCCCGGCATGGATGGCATAAAAGTCCTCGATGCGATCAAGAAATTTGACAGGGACGCGCTGGTGATAATGATCACTGCTTACGGAGGAGTAGGAAGCGCTGTCGAGGCCATGAAGCTCGGGGCCTATGACTATATTGAAAAACCTTTTGATCTGAACCGGCTGAACATACTTATAAATAAAGCGCTCGAGACAGCGACCCTCAAGAGAGAGGTCCGCCAGCTGCGCGGTGAACAGCAGTTAAAATATACGTTTGAGAATTTTGTGGGTGAATCTGAAGCCATTAAGAAAGTCATGACGCTGGCCCGTAAGATCGCAGAAAGCGATGCTACGACCGTTCTGCTTCAGGGGAATAGCGGGACAGGCAAGGACCTCCTTGCAAGGGTCATTCATTTCAACAGCAGCAGGAGTGACACACCTTTTATAGAGGTTACATGTACGGCCCTGCCCGAGACCCTTATTGAGAGCGAACTTTTTGGTTTTGAAAAAGGCGCTTTTACAGACGCAAAGGCGGCAAAAAAAGGATTAGTGGAGCTTTCTAACGGCGGCACGATCTATCTTGATGAGATAGGGGACATGAAGCCCTCTACGCAGGCGAAACTCCTGAGAGTTATAGAGGAAAAAACATTCAAGAGAATTGGCGGTCTCAGAGACATAAAGGTTGACGTCAGGTTCATAGCCGCAACTAATAAGGACCTGCAGGAGGCCGTTAAAAAAGGTGATTTCAGGGAAGACCTGTATTACAGGCTGAAAATAATTCCCATTTATATGCCTGCTGTTAAAGAACGGAAAGAAGACATCATTCCCCTGATAAAACATTTTATAAGGGTATTCAGCCGCGAGCTCAAGAAAAATGGCAAGGAAATTAGTCCCGAGGTGCAGGAGATTCTCATCAGCTATTCATGGCCGGGCAATGTAAGGGAATTGCGAAATGTGATCGAGAGGGTCTTTATACTGGAAGAAGGCGACGTCATATTGCCCGAACACCTGCCCCGGGAAATCACGTCTCATCCTGAGATCAGCGAGAACGAGGCTGAATCTTCTTATTCACTGCCTCACGACGGAATATACCTTGAAAATGTTGAAAAGGATTTTATAAAACAGGCGCTGCAGATAGCCGGCAGTAATCAGACAAAGGCTGCAAAACTGCTCGGCCTTTCGCGTGATGCCTTGAGGTATCGTATGCAGAAATTCGGTTTGCTTTAGAAAAATGCATCTGCCGCGGATTTACACGGATAGACACGGATTTAATAAATCAAACAAACAGAAGACAGATTACAGACTAAAAACGAGCGGGTATTAATTTATCTGTCTTGGTTCTGGTTTCTGGATTCTTGGGTCTGTCTTATCTGTGTTTGTCTGTGTTAATCCGTGGCTAACTTATTGTATTTTAATTGACAAAGATGAAAATTATCTGTTATCCTTCGCAAATTGACATTAATTTAAGGCCGGGCGGTTAAGATTGTCAAATACAAATATACTCCTTAACAAAAAGATCAAAGCAATAACCCTTTTAATCAATTTTGCCTTAATAAGTATTTTATTTTCCTGCGCCGCCCCTCAAAAAACAAAAGAAATTGACCTGGTATGGCCGATGCCGCCTGAAGAGCCGAAGATCAAGTGGGTGAAATGGCTGAGAGGGGAGGCGGATGTCAAAGAGGAGAGCGCAGGGAGCCAGCTTCTCGATAAAATACTCGGTGAGACACAGCAAAGCATGGGGCTCGGCAAGCCTTATGGAGTACATGCCGCAGACGGCAGGGTATATGTTGCCGACACGGCAATTGGCAAAGTTGTTGTTTTTGATTTTCAGGAGAAAAAATTTATTATAATAGGTGAAAGCGGGCAGGGGTCCCTGAGTAAGCCGTCCGGCATTACGTCTGACGCTGAGGGCAACATTTATGTCACTGACACAAGCCAGGACAGGGTAATTGTTTATCGCAGAAACGGAGAATTTTATCAGGGCATCGGGGTAAAGGGTCAGTTTGAACAGCCTGCGGGCATTGCTGTTAACGATGCGCTCGAAAGGGTGTATATTTCAGATGTAAGAAAACACACGATTCAGGTATTTAGTAAAAAGGGCGGCTTTCTTTTTGAATTTGGAAGAAGGGGCGGAGATGACGGCGAGTTTAATTTTCCCACGAATTTATTTATTGACAGACAGGGCACGCTTTATGTAAGCGACTCAATGAACTTCAGGGTCCAGATCTTTGATGCTGACGGAAGGTTCATCTCCAAGTTTGGCGAAGTCGGGGACGTACCCGGAAAGTTTGCAAGACCCAAAGGCATTGCTGTGGATTCTGAGGGACATATTTATGTGACCGATGCCGCATTCAATAATGTGCAGATATTTGACCGGGAAGGGCAGATCCTGTTATTTTTCGGCTCTCTTGGAAGGGGCCCGGGCAACTTCTGGCTTCCGGCAGGCATATATATAGACAAGGATGATAAGATATATGTGGCTGACCAGTATAATTCCAGAATTGATATATTTCAGTTTATTGGCGAAAAATATAAAGCAAGTCATCAGGAAAAGACTGAATGAAGGCACAAAGGCACAGAGGCACAAAGTTAAGAGGTGTCTTAGTGCCTTTTCCCCTTTGCATTCTATGTTATGTCTATATTTAGTGTTATATGGCCATCAATAGCGGCATATGGCACATTAAGCCGGTTGCGGGTAAATGCTAAGAAATTTTAATATGTAAATATAACATATTGATTTTTAGTGAAAAGATGCTATAATAAAAAAGCGTAAAGCTTCATGAGGGTTTTGGCACTTATTTTGCATGTTTATTTTACAGAATGAAAAAACCATATAAAGGAAGGGGGTGAAACAAAATGAAAAAAATAACCACGTTAGGACTTATAATCCTCTTGGCTCTTGGGGCCTCTCTGGTTGTATACGCGGCTTCAAACGTAGCTAATACAAAGCATAATCTCAGCACGAGTGCAGGCCTGGCTAATCGTGTGTACAGGGTAAGCACAGGTACAAACGCGGATCAGGTGTGTGTTTTCTGCCATACGCCACACAGCGGAGACCAGACCAAGGGGCCTCTATGGAACCGCAGTTATACGGAAGGGACATTTAACATGTATACCAGCAGCACGATCAACATGACAATGGGGACCAAGCCTGGCTCCACATCTCTGGCATGTCTGAGCTGTCATGATGGCACTACGGCCTTTGATTCTCTGCTCAATTTCCCTGGATCAGGTTCTACCAATCCCGGTGACTGGGTATATAACGGAACCAGAAATGCTATAACAAACTCAGCGACGCCGGCAACATATATGGGCCCGGATCTGACCAATGATCATCCGATCGCTGTTACTTATGACACGGCTCAGGACACAGCGTTTAACGCCAAGACAGGCAATTATGTCAATGCAAACGGAAACAATCTGCCGCTTTACAGCGGTAAGGTTGAATGCGGGAGCTGTCATAATCCTCACGACAATACAAACGGCACATTCCTGAGAGCCAGTAATGCAGGCAGTGCGCTTTGCACGACTTGCCACATAAAATAACTATACTTCAGGACCTGAAGTTCAAAAGGGGGAGATTAAAAGCTCCCCCTTTTTTTTCGCTTTATATCCACGCAAGGCAATTGTTAACAGTCTCATAATAAAATAGAACATTGTTTAAGAGCCTGTCGGACTTACAACAAAGAACTCTCTTAAATTTAGTTGCATTTTTTATAATTCACTGTTTCTGTAGAAAGGATTAGGAAAAACTGTTTTCGGGAGGCTGATTATTTCATGAATTTCAGCTTTATGCCACC
>JACQXH010000082.1 GCA_016208845.1 Nitrospirota bacterium
GTATCCGAGTTCAGGCCTATAACAAGAACGTCTCCTAATTTTTTGGCCTCAGTGAGATAGCGGACATGCCCGACATGGATAATATCAAAACAGCCATTGGTAAAGACGGTCTTTTTACCGTCTTCCCTGCATTGCAAGACGATCTCTTTCAGTCTTTGTCTGTCAACGATTTTATTTTTATGCATAAACTAAGGATATATTAAACTTTGAGCAGACAATAGACAAGGCCTTTTTTTGATACTATCCTACCTTTTTAATTTTGTTAATTGGTATAATTTAACTCTAATGTTTACTTTTTGGCCTAAAAGACTGTCAGCTCCTTCAGGCTTAGGAAAAGCCGCGTTTCAAAGGTATCATCCATGATAATCAGGAAATATATCTTTAAAGAATTGCTCATGAATTTTCTGATGAGCGCTGCCTTCCTGTCAATCGTGCTTTTTATGGAGAAATTCGTCAGGCTGTCACGCCTTATCCTGGGCAAGGGAGTGGACTTTACCGATATTATCAAGGTTTTTTTGTTTCTTCAGCCGTCTATTTTACTTCTTTCCCTTCCTATGGCCATTCTCATTGCAGTGTTCCTGACCTATGGCAGGATGACGACAGACAGCGAAGTCATTATATTAAAAAGCAGCGGGATGAGTTTTTGGTCCATATCAAGGCCTGCGATAATGCTTTCATTGGCAGGATTTCTAATTTTGTCTTCCATAAGCATTTATCTGCTGCCAAAGAGCATACATGCCTTTAAAATAACTGTTTATGAAACGATCGCCAAGAAGGTCGCTCTCACAGTTGAGGCGGAAACCTTTTCTACTGTTTTCAAGGGCACGGTCATTTTTGTCAAAGAAATGCTGCCTAAAGATAAATTCAAGGACATTTTCATCTATAGGGAGGGAGACACCAAAGAGCCTATGGTGATAGTCGCAGAAAACGGCTCGATCAGTTCAAATCCGGAACAGGGGACAATTAATCTGAACATGCATAACGGAGTGATACATACCTTTGGCAGTAAAAGCTCCTCAGAGGTATCGTTTTCTGAATATGACTTCGTGTTGACATCAACGACACAACCCGGAGGTGAAATGAAGCCGGGTGAGATGGGGATCGTTGAACTCTGGAACAACAGGAAGCAAAGTGTAAGCCTGATGATCGAGTTCAATCGCAGGATAGCAATCCCATTTGCCTGTCTGATATTCGGATTCCTCGGACCTGCGCTTTCTACACGAATAGGCAGGACAGGTCGTCTTGGGGCTTTTTCATTCAGCATGGGCGTGCTGATATTTTATTATTTTCTTATGATCCTTGGGGAGGGCCTTGTAAAATCAAACAAAATAGATGCTTTCGCAGGAGGATGGATCCCGAATATCCTGCTTGGCGCTGTATCTGCATGGTTTTTCTATATGGCATGCATGGACAAGCCTTTCTTTAGAAAAAGCGGCTTATCTCGAAATAAGCTGCTGACATCATAAGGATCCAAGGGGTCAAGAAAATGCAAAATTCAAAATGCAAATCTCAAAAATGAGGAGTTAACATAGTACATATTACATAGTATTTCGTTATCACAATACAATGTACGAAGTATGAGGAACATAATATAATAATTCTACATTTAAACACTTGATTTCTTATTTCTTTCACCCGGACATTTAGGTTCTCCTTGCCAACTGAACACGAGAAGGACCGAAAAATTAATAGTAAATATTATGAAGATACTGACAAAATATTTCCTGAGAGAATATCTTAAATTTTATATTATATGCCTTACGGGCGTAACGGCAATATTATTGGTTGCTGAATTCTTCGATAAAATTGATGAGTTCTCTTCCCATAGGACCCCCCTTTTAACGGTTTTTGAGTATCTTGTGCTTCAGGTCCCGAAATCGCTGATGTGGGTATCGCCTGCCGCCTCACTCCTGTCCATACTATTCACCGTGGGCATGGCTTCAAAGTGGAAAGAGATAGTTACTATCAAGGCAGCGAGCTGCAGCAGAAAAAAGATGTTCGCACCATTCCTTGTTCTTGGGGTTTTGGTGAGTTTTCTTGTCTTGATTTTCGGTGAAACAATTGTGCCTATGGCTACAAGCAGGGCGGCATTCATAAAAAATATAAAAATTATGAATAAATCACCCAGAATTACCTATAAGGAAGGGTCCCTCTGGATTAAAGGGCTTGATATGAGCCTCATTCGAATAAATGACTTTGTTGAAGATAGGGATAAGATATTGAAGATAAGCATTTTCAATTTCAGTCCGTCTTTTTCATTGGTGAAAAGAATAGAGGCGGATGAGGCAGAATGGGTTAACGGTAAGTGGGAACTAAGAAATGTTACAGTGTTTGATTTTATTTCTAAAGTATCAATGAAGCACAAAACCCTTGTTTTTACAGCACTGGAAGAACCGAAGATCTTCAGGGATGAGATGAAAAAGCCGGAGGAGATGAGTTTTTTAGAGCTGCACGCTTATTATAAAAGGCTTGAGAACGCAGGCTTCAGAAACCTTCGTTATATAGTGGCGCTTTATCAGAAGCTCGCTTATCCTTTCGTAAATTTTGTCATGGTCCTTTTCGGATTGGCTCTTGCATTAAATGCAGGAGCCGGCGGCGGGATCAGGGCAGCCGGACTTGGCATTGTGGTGATCATAGGGTACTGGATGCTCTTTTCAATAAGCTTATCACTGGGACAGACAGGCACTGTCCCCCCTTATATTTCCCCATGGCTCAGCCCTGTGGTCTTTGCAATTTTGGGATATTTTATGTTTCGCAGAATTAAAGAATGATAAGGTGTTAATTACTGAAGAGTTAATCGTCAAAGCAATACCCGTATCTGTTTCTGTCATGCCGGTCGAAGCGACTCCCCGGTCGGCTCGACTTAACTTTGATCCGCATCGGACTTACCTGCCCGCCGTCTTTTTGGAGGGTCCGGCATCTCGGAACGAGTCGTACCGACTTTCTTCAGGAAGGATCCCAGACTAGCTGGAATGACATCCAAATGGATTTTGTTGCATTAGTAATATATTTATTTTTCATAACCGGCCCAGCACTCTGAGTCCTGGATATGCGTGTTCAATATGTCCGACAATTCCTGCTCTAAAGAGATACTGTCATTTGTCAAATCATCAAGCAGTTTCTTGGGGATTTCAAGAATGCACATTTTATCTTTTTTAATCAGCTGGAACCTGTATGCCAAGTTGAGGCTCCTGAAAACATAATAGATTCTTGCTATTATTATCGTATTATCAATCTGCCTCAGCTTTTCTTCAACTTTTTTGTATGAAGGCACTCTGTCTTCAGATATCCTTGGATCCATCACATTTCCTTTTCTTGGAGCATCAGGGGTTCTGGTTTATAAAAAAAATATATTAGATTCTACATATATTGATATTCTTTGTCACTAAAAAAAGAAGAGGTCGATAGACGACCTCTTACATAATATCCCAAAAAAATAATTAACCACAGATGAACACAGATTCTAATTGTGTAATTGACTTAATGACTTATTAACTTAATTGCTTGCTCATCTAAAGCTTTGATATTTTTAACTTTTCAATTTTCTTGCCGTCCATCTCAAGAATGAGAAATCTGAGTCCATGATAGCGGAGCTGCTCCCCGACTTTAGGAAGACGGCCAAAGAGCCCGAACAGGAAACCCCCGATCGTATTGAATTCCTCGCTTGCAAGCTCAACGCCGACCAGTTCTTTTATTTCATCAAGCCCTGTGAATCCCGATACAACAAATGTGCTTTCATCAACGATCTCCACGTCTTTTTCTGCCTCGATTGCTTCAAATTCATCCTGCAGCCCACCGACTATCTCCTCCATGATGTCTTCCAGCGTTATGAGCCCGGCAGTGCCGCCATGCTCATCAAGGATAATGGCAATTTGAAATTTATTCTTCTGCATCTCATCAAGCAGTTCTGTGACCATTTTGCTCTCCGGGATATAGTAGGCATCTCTTATAAGAGATTTTATAGGGAAAGATCTGGGAACTTCTTCTTTTTCCATTTTCCTAAGTATGTCCTTAACATAAAGTAGCCCTGTTATGTTGTCTACCGTTTCGTTGTAAACAGGATATCGTGAGTATCCCCTCTCTGATACTATCTCGAGTACATCTCCAACAAGTGCATCTTCTGATATGGCTATGATCTCGGTCCTCGGGACCATTGCCTCTGATACCTTTTTATCTCCGAATTCAAAGACCTTGTGAAGCATTTTCTTCTCCTCTTTTTCAATCGCGCCTTCCTCTTCGCCGATGCTGATCATCGCCTTCATTTCATCTTCTGTCATAAATTGGGGCGTAGGCCCGATTTCTCCTCCAAGGAGTCTAATGACAGAATTAGAAAGCTTACTGAAAACCCATACAAGCGGCGTAATTATTTTCATGTAAATTTCCAAAGGCTTTGCCATCAGGAGCGCAATCCGTTCCGCGTGTGTGACTGCGAAGGTCTTGGGGGTAAGTTCGCCGAATACCACAGTAAGAAATGTCATTGCTATAGTTGCAATTAATATCCCTATTTTCTCTTTGCCTTCTCCAAAGAAATGTATCGCAAAGGCGGTACCGACAGATGTTGCAAGTATGGTAAAGAGGTTTCCTGAGAGTATTACGGCGCTGAAAAGCCTGTCATGTTCGTCCCGGATTTTTTGGGCAGTCTTCGCGCTGCTGCTGCCCTTTTCAATAAGACTCCTGAGCCTTATTCTGTTGAAGGCGATAAAAGCGACCTCAGCGCTTGACAGTAAAGCAATAAAAACGAGACAAATAAATATAATGAAAAGACTTATAGGACCTTGCTCCATAGACTTTTAAATCATTCTGGAAATAATAGCGTCAGCCACTTCTGATGTGGATGCCGCTGTCGGGTCATCAGGGGATGGCTTCATGTCATATGTTACTATCTTTCCTTCCTTTATGACAGAAACAATTGCATCGTCTAATCTTACGGCCGCTTCCATTTCTCCAAGGTGCCTCAGCATAAGACCGCCGCTCAGGATCATTGCCATAGGATTTATCTTATTGAGTCCTTTATATTTAGGCGCACTTCCATGAGTGGCCTCAAAGACAGCAAATTCGTCGCCGATATTTGCTCCCGGTGCAAGCCCGAGTCCGCCGATAAGCCCCGCGGCAAGGTCAGACACAACATCTCCGTAAAGATTGGGCAGGACCAGCATGTCATATATTTCCGGCTTTTGAACCAGCTGCATACACATATTATCGATTATTTTATCTTCAAATTCAATGTCAGGATATTTTTGAGCAACATTTCTTGCTGTCTCCAGGAACAGGCCGTCAGAATATTTCATGATATTTGCCTTGTGAACGGCCGTGACTTTTTTCCTTTTGTTTTTTCTCGCATATTCGAAAGCAAAACGCATTATTCGTTCAGTTGCATAAACAGAAATAGGTTTAATGCTTATGCCCGAATCCTGGCGAACTCTCTTGCCGGTTGTGTTTCCAATGAACTCAATAAGTGTTTTTGCGCCCTCGGATTCCTTTTGATATTCTATGCCTGCATAGAGGTCCTCTGTATTTTCCCTCACGATAACGAGGTCCACATTGTCAAATCTTGACCTTGCGCCTTTGTAAGTCTTGCACGGTCTCAGGCAGCAATAAAGATCAAGAGATTGCCTCAGCAGCACATTGACGCTCCGAAAGCCTGAACCAACGGGTGTAGTGATCGGGCCCTTAAGAGCGACTTTGTTCTTCTTTATGGACTCCAGAACCCTGTCAGGCAGAGGATTTCCTTCCTTCCTGAAAACGTCTTCGCCGGCATCCTGGATGTCCCATGTGAAAGAAACGCCTGTGGCTTCAAGCACACGTCTCGCCGCTTCTGTGATCTCGGGACCTACCCCGTCTCCGGGGATGAGAGTTATTTTATGCATAGTTTGTAACCTAAAAGTATTTTTCAAATTGTAATTTGTAAATTTACGGAGTGACCGTAAGGATCTGGCGCACAAGCTCCGGGTGTTTTGCTACCAGCTTAAGTTCATCATCTGTCAGGGGTTTCTGAGTATGAAGGTTTGCGTACTGGACCAGCTCCAGGATATTTCTTGCTTCTTTCTCGTCCTTGAAATGAATGCCGAGTTTGTCATAAACGTGCATAAAACCTTTTAGGCCTCCATACTCACCTGTAGTTATCATTCTTCCTGTCTCGCAAAGCTCCGGTTCTCCCCTGCCTACCTCTTCGGGGTCATAGAGTTCATAGTTACGCCTGTCCTTAAGCGCTCCGTCTGCATGAATGCCTGATTCATGCGCAAATGCATTAGCGCCGACACCAACCTGACTGATTGGAATAGGAAGACCGAACGCGTAAGATGCATATCGCGCCATTCTCCACGATTTCTTCAAGTCAATATGTTCATCCAGATTGGCTTTGTTGGCATAACCATGTGAGAACTTCAGCGCCAGTATTGTTGAGACAAGGTCGCAGTTCCCTGCCCTTTCTCCGTAACCGTTGATTGTTGTGTTTATGTAGGAGTCTACGCCAGCTTCAATTGCACCCTGTGCACCTGTAAGGGACACGGCCTCAGCCATGCCGAGGTCATTATGGCAATGCATCTCCACCGGGAATTTCGTTGCATCTGCTATCTGTCTTATTCTCTGATAGATCGTTATTGGATCGTCTGCCCCAAGCGTGTCGCAATAGCGGAAACGTTCCGCGCCGTTCTCCTTGCCTGCCTGGGCGAATTCGATCAACCTTTCGACTTCGGTCCTGGAAGCGTCTTCTGCATTCACTCCCACTGTCTCAGCGCCCAGTGCCTTAGCTGTTCTTAATGCATCAACCATTGAATTCAGAATGTCTTTCCATACCTTCCTGCCCTGGAATTTTCCCTGGATCATTATATCTGATGTTGAAATGGATATATTGAGATGCCTGATTTTAGGGCACAAGGTAAATATTCAGCATGGTCTTAGCGAGCTTGCTCAGCAATATGCGCGAGGTCTGCACGCCGTCCCTGTTCGTCACGTCAATGAGATATATCTTTTTCATGGAATAAGTATTTAAACATATATTTCATAGTATTTACAACTTTCAGTTCGTTGCCAATCCTTGACTTTAGCACGCAAATAAATGATTATGGAATGCATGACCGTACTGAAACAAATGCGACAGGCATATGCAATTATTTTAATATTACTCTTCTGTTTTATTGCCCTTGCCCCCGCCCTAAGCGAGGCCATGCTCAGGCCGGAGGAGGTCTTGGTAGTCGTCAACACCGAGGCCCCGGATTCTGTCCGGCTTGGTAAATTATATATTGAACTGCGCCGGGTCCCCGCATCTAATATTGCTGAAATAAAGGTCCCTGTTCAGGATGACATTGCCCGTAAACAATATGATGAAATGATCGCAACGCCCCTCAAAAAGATCGTAAAAGGCCTTCAAGGCAAAGGCACGAAAATAAGATGCATTGTCACAATGTATGGAGTGCCCCTCCGCGTTTCCTCTGAAAGACCTGCGGACATTAAGCGAAAAGAGGCAGAGAAAGTAAAAGACCTGCTTGAACGGAAAAAGGGTGAGCTTTCCACGATGAAAGAGCTGAGCAAGACAGAACCGGAAAAATATTCCGGCAAGGTCGAGGACCTGGACTCAGAGGTCAACAGGCTCACCTTTGACCGTGATCATATGTTCGGTTTTGACACTATTGCAGCTTTGGATGCTGAATTGCCTCTTCTGCTTTCCCCTTCTTATCAACTCGCCGGATGGCAGCCTAATCCTGAGTTCATCTACATGAGAGGGCAAATAAAAGACCGGGCGCAGACAATTATGGTCAGCAGGCTGGATGCGCCGTCGCCCGGTCTGGTCGAAAAAATTATCAGAACGTCGATCGAGGTGGAGAAAACCGGCCTTTCAGGCACTTTTTATCTGGATGCGCGCGGG
>JACQXH010000083.1 GCA_016208845.1 Nitrospirota bacterium
AAAATTATCTGAAAGGAGAAAATGAGAAAGTTGAAAGAAGCCACTCAGATAATTTCAACTAAAAATTTGACAAGTCCTGAAATAAAAGATAACCTTGTATCCCTTCTCAGCATCGCTTGCCTTCTTGTAAATCTCAAGCTGCTTTTGCAAGTTCCTGTTCAGCCCTGAATTGCCAGCGAGCTTAAACTCCACAAGGGTCTTATCTTTGCTGCCGCGTGAGATTTTGAAATCTACCGGCCCTCGGCCATCATTCACTTCACGGCTTACATCAGCAGGAGTGGCAAACCATGTCAGTCTGAAGAGAATATGAATATCCTTTTCTTTCGCAATGGGTTTCCCATTATGATAAAAAAGCTTATGCCCGCCCTTGTTCTCAATAACATCTTTCAAGAACGCTATTCGCTGCAAAGCCTCCTCCGTAGTATTGCCGGGAACAGAATAAAAAGCGGACTTCTGCGATAACAAGTTCACTAGTGATCCAAATTGATCGACATAGACCATTCTTGAATCAGTCACATCCAAAGAGCTTTTCTTTGCGGCCTCGTCGCCATGTTCCTCTTTGTATTTGATGAAATAATCAATTACTTCGGGAAACTTCAGCGCGGTCGCAGCGGCTGCTTTATGTTCATCTTTCGCTGTCGGCTTTTTCGGCAAAACAGAGCGAAAATAATTATTTATCTGCGCACGCAGTTGATCATTTTCTATCGCCTGTGGAATCCTGTCGAACTGCCGGAAGAAGTCGGGCTTGTTAATCCATGTCTCGTCCTTGGTGAGGATCTCTTTTGGACTGAGCAAAACATATTTATTCTCAAAAACTGGGAGATCAAAAACACCGGACTGCCACGATTCAGTCTCATAATTGAAGCTGACCCGCTCCACAGCCATTTCTCTTCTTAAGGATTTATCGACGCACTTTTTTGCAAACGTCTCGGTATATTTTAGAAGGTATTCTTTAATCAGGTTGGTGGTAAAGTCGCTAATCGTATCTTTACCAACACCGTCTTTGATAAGGCACAGCTTTTCAAGATGGCTACCTTTTGTGACCCTCTCTGAGCCGAAGTCTGTGAACAGATTCCGGAGATTATCATTAAGTGCCCGAGCAAAATCCTGCCCAAGGCCGCGGCCCGTATTGCCCGAAACACAGAAACCGAGCCAGTTCTCTTTGACTTCTGAAAAGTGACACCAGGACTTTAAGAGCCCTGTGCTTACAGGCCCGGCAGTGGATTTATCTTTCAGAAACCGCAAGTACTTGATTATGTCGTCATGGAGTTGCTGGTATTCTTTCTTTTTGCTGTTAAATAGAAGAAAGGGGTCTATAAAAAGCGGCAGGTCGGTGACAAGGGAGATATTAAATGCCCCGTATTTGTCGAGGACTTTGGTGGATACCTCAAAGATGTCTGAAAAATATAAGTACATTCTTATTCCATTACTTCATAAAGCCATCGATACTTTGCCTCAAAATGAATCTATCCATAAGAGGTACGGCGAATGAATATTTGCCGTGTCTGTTTTTATAAATGAGACCCGCGTTCGTCAATGACGACAACATCTGGTTAGCATGGCTGCCACTAAAGGGGTTTGACAGGCGCTTTTTTGATTCTTCGACAACTTCCTGTACCGTAAATTCCTCCTGACAATTGCTTAAACTTGCAATCACCGCAAGCAATTCTCTCTGCCTATCTGTGGCCTTTGCCCACCTGCCTGAGAAAAAATCTTTATCCAGTTTCATGATAATCTCTTTCATTGGCACTGAAGGATGTTTTCCATCTGAAACTTTCTGCAGAAAGACATCATACACCTCTCTGCATATAAACTGAATAAAATATGGATATCCGCCTGACTCTTTTACTGCAAGTTTAATCGACTCTTCAGTAAACTTAATCGGGCATTTTGCATCGTCAATCGGTTTCATAATAGCGTCTTTACTTTCCGCCTCACTTAATTTGTCAAGGAAAACAACTCTGAACATTCTTTCCGAAAAAGTGCGGGCCTCTACCAGCTTTGGAAAAAGCGTCGGCAGGCCCGTTAATATCAACATAAACGGAATATTCTTTTTCTGGATTGATTGAAAAACATCCAAGAGAAGCGCGAGAGGATATTGCTCTTTCTCTGCATGGTCGGTCATTGTTTGAGCTTCATCATATGCAAAAATAATCCCGCGAATTTTATAAGGCTCAAGACTTTTCCAGACAAGTTCGAAGATACCTTTTAACTTATCCGATACAAGGCCGGGAATTGACTTGAAAATATCAATAAGAGTGCTGTAAGTAAGCTTATGGTCAATAAAAGATTTCTCCGATGTAAATCCGATTGCCGGCTTTTCGACTCTCTTAATGGTAATGTTAGAAGTGACAACGGAAAGATCTGTCAGCAGCCTCAGTGCAATCGTTTCTTCTGTAACGCTTGCCGATTCTGACAAGTCTGTGCCGACCCATAGCCACTTTTTTTCTATGGCCAATGGCTTGAATTTATCCAGAAGTACGGTTTTGCCAACCCCTCTTAGCCCGGTAAGCACCATATTGTCGAGGATGGTAGTCTGCTCCAACAATTGAAGAAATTCCTTTGTTTCTTTTTCACGACCAGCAAGATAAGGCGGCATATGGCCTGCGCCAGGCTTAAAGGGGTTTGTAAATGACTGATTTTGCATATTTAGACCTCCTACCAAATAAAGCTTAATTTACTTTATGATATTAATTTAGCTTATTAACTAAATTTAGTCAAGTTTTTTATATGCACTAATTCTTCCCCTCCACAATCGCAATCTCCTCCGGCGTGAGCCTGCCTGTCCGGTAGGCAGGGCCGTAGAGGGCATAGACCATTTCGTCGATCTGTTTTTCGAGGGCGGAGGTGTCGGCGTTGGGGTCTTTCTTTTTGGCGGAGAGGATGTTATCCACCAGCTCTATAATAGGCTTCTGCTTCTCCGGCGAGACTTCTGGAATAGGCAGTTTTTTCCAGTCGTCGGGGTAGAGGTGAATATTGCTCCGACGATTTACTCGTAGAAAATCACGCGCAACCGTTGAATTCATCACCGCCAGCAGATACTTTACCGAAAATCTGAGGCTTGTCTTTTCCAAATCTTCACGCTTCGGCAGATCAAGGCGGGGCGGCTTTTCACCCTTATAGCGGGTAGCTTTTTTTAGTGAATTGTTACGGACACCAGAGAGGTAATGCCAAAGGATAAAACCAACACTGGCAGGTGTAAATACAAATTCTTCATCGTCAAAACACACAACCAGATCAGGGCCAGGACTTCTTTGAGCAAGAAGCTTCTCTTTTATTAGATAAAGCTCCGGGAATGTCGGGCGACAAAAAAGAGCTGGTGCACGTTCCGTCCCCCATTCAATCCAAAGATGTGTATTGCGATACCAATTCCTAAGATGTTTCCCTTCCACGTATGGTTTACAATGTATAGCGTCCTTTTCTTCAGATACTAAATCAGCGGTAACAAATTCTCCCTTCGCTTCATGTTCATCGCTACTTGGCCTTAATCCATAAGTGATATAACATATATCTGCTAAGGGAATACCACCAATATTATTCCCTTGTTCCTGTGGGAAGAACGTCCGATATGTAAGATTTTTCTGTTCATCTGTCGGCAATACCTTTATCTTTCCGAACTCATCCTCATGTTCCCGTCGCTCTGGCTTGTTACTGTCGCCTTCGGCCTTCTGGAAGAAATAGACAATGTTATGAACACCAGCCTCAAATACCTTGATCTTACTCAAAAAGTCCAGACGTAAAATCCGGCTGTTTTGCAGAAACCACTTCTGAGATTTCTGTGCGTATTTGGAGTGGCAATAGGCGTCGGAAACTATCATAGAGGTTACGCCGTCTGGTTTTAAAAGCTTGTAACCCAACTCAATGAAGGGAACAAAGAGGTCCCACTTCTCCCAGAGAGTCTCATACCGCTTGGATTCAATAATCTGCTGGCGAAGCGATAAATGTTCTTCTCCTGCATCGGCGCGTACATACGGCGGATTACCGATAGTCACATCAAACCCTCCTTTTTCCTGAAAAACTACACTGAAATTTAGTTTCCAAAGGAAAAAAGGCTTTGTATTTGCTCTCTTGAATTTGGCGAGCTTGGCAATAGCTTTTTCATTCTTATGTTCTTTCAGAGTAGTTTCAATCAACTCCCATTCAAGCTGATCAATCTGCTTCCTTAATTGGTCTTTTATGTTTTTCTGATAAGCTGCAAAGAACTCCTCATGGAGTTTTTTTAATTTTTCAGCTATCTCACCGGCATGAACCTCATAAACAATTGATTCCTGATTACTGCCCTTCATATGGACGGTTAACTTCTTTATCGTGGCTGCCAGTTGGGCCTGCTCTGATTCGAGTTGAACTTTCTTTGTTTTTGTAAGTGCTCCGGCATTATGTAGTTCGATAAATTCCTTCTGCAACATAGCCTGCTTTTCCTTAATCTTACGGACCTGCTCTTCATCAAATATTTTGGAGGAAATTAATTTCTCATCAAACAGTTTTATCCCTTCAAACTCTTCGAGCAGGCTGTTGCCCTGCATGATCTTATAATCAAGGTTTGGAAGAGGCTTGATGTGCTTTATGTCTTCCTCATCAACCATAAGTGACAGCCAGAGACGGAGTTTAGCGATTTCTACAGAACCTGGATCAATGTCAACTCCATAAAGACAATTATGAATAGCATGGCGTTTAAAGTTGTATATTGTCCTATTATCTTCGTCACCAATATAAGTTGTAAGGGCATTTCTTGTGCGGATTATCTCATTCATCATTCCCACTGGAAAGGCCCCTGATCCTATGGCAGGGTCACATACTCGAATATTTCTCAACTTATCATCAATAAGCTCTGCATTGTCACGAATGCTCTCGGGAAGTTTAAAAGAGTATGTCTCTGTCTCTTCCCCCTTATTGACAACTCGTTTGTCGTGTTCTACAACAGTTTCACCATATTTTATGAGTTGTTCGATGTCTTCTTTTGAAGGTACTGGATTCCCGCCTGCCTGTCCGGTAGGCAGGCTCAAAGGACTACGGGAATGACATTCTGACAGTTCAGTCACCAGATAATTGATAAGGCTTTCCTGACACATATAGTGAACAATCTCTCGCGGTGTATAGTAGGTGCCTTTGGATTTCCGGTCTTTGACCTCAAGAAGATTTTCAAAGACCTTTCCCAACATCTCAGGGTCAACAGCGACTTCCTTTTCAAGCGGCTCATCTTCTTTGACAGTAAAATTGTATCTGTCAAAAACATCAAGTATGCCCGTCCCTTTATCACCTTCTTTTGAAAGTTCGTTATTAGAAAAGATCTCATCAGGTAGATATATCTCAGTCTCGATCCAGTCGTAATCATTGATCGGGTCAAAGAGACCGCCATTAAGGAAAGGGATTTTACAATCAAACCTGTCGGAATAATCTTTTGGCCGTTCAACAGCTAAGGTGTTATAAAAGAGCGGCTCAAGAATGTCATTAAAGAAATTTTTATATTCACCGTGTTTCTTCTGGAAAAGCTCCCTGAGAAAATGTTTTGACCCAGTGCCCCACTCTTTACCGCGCTTTACCCCGAACCAGCCTTTTTTCTGAAGAAAGTAGAGAAATACAATCTGTCCTAATAACTTTTTAGCAAAATCAGTAGTGCTTACATCGTTTTCTGTAAAGTCAGTTTCAATTCTTTTGTCTTTTTTAACAATCTCATCAAGGGCTTTTTCCGCTTCATGGAAAAGGTCGCGGTATTTTTCAAAGAACTCTTTGGTGACTTTTTCGATGTTGAAGGCATCTTCCAGACTGGCAAGCGTAGGGTTGTGCTCATCATCCGCGAGAATCGGGGTCAGACGGCTCTGCGCAGTATGACTGTTTTCATTCTCGCCGACAAGAAAAGAAAAGCGTTTTGCAGAAGAGAATTCCTGCTTAACTTTAANTCAACATCTATAACATGATCGATTGTAACAAGAGAAAATCGCCGATCTGTAGTGTCGTCGCAATAAAAAGCAACGACGCCTGCATCTTTTGAACTACTGCTTCCGTAATCACCCCGCAAATAGCCGGATATAAAATTTCTCTGGCTGGTTCGTGCCTGAGCGAGAGACTTTTCCCTGTGCAGACAAACCGTTAGAATATCTATTACTTTCCCGCCGGAATCAATAAATCTTCCTATTCGGTCATAGCTCTTAATGCGTTCCCGGAAAGATTCCTTGATATATGATCCTGTTAAAGGCTTGGGAAATGATTTGCTCTTATCTACATGGTTCAGAAGATTCGTTACAAAGCCGGTAAACCGTCCCTTATCAAAAGGGTTTTCAAAAGTGTCTTTAACAATATTCTGCGCCTGCTGCTTATCCATAATTATCTTTTAGGCAGTCTCTTTATATGTTCTTTGCCTTTGACCGTCAGGCGGTATTTTTGGAGGCGACTGTTAGGCTTGTCAGGAATAGTCATCTCCAACAAGCCATCCCGCAATAAGGGATTAAGAACCTGGTTCCTGAACTTGGTGCGGTCAGCCCTTCCGGCAATTTTCATAAGCTCGGTTATTCCGCTATCAATCAAGCACTTATTCAATATTTCAACTTGGTGCCGACTTAGTGCCGACTTAGTGCCGACTTGGTCCCGACTTGGTCCTGACTCTACCCCTGACTTAGTCCCGACTTCTCCGGTCTTCTTAAATACGGTCACAATAAAGCCACGGCCGATCTCCCTGAATTCCGGATCAGGCATTCCATTATTTCTGAATTCTCTGAGAATACGTTTTATACCGGAACCGTATTTTTCAATCAGCCCCACAGCCTTAAAGGCGTCAGCAACTTTCTTGTTGCGGGCATCGGAAATGTAATTTCCCTTGAGCAGCTTTTCGACCGTGAGCCCTGCAGGAAGCCCACCGGGAGCATCGAGATGATAATCCCATCGTTCCGCATGCTGAGGCCTTCCAGTGACGATGATCGCTTTGTTGATATGTTTTCTTACAAACTGCATAACCCCTTCAACTTCCGCAAAAAGGTCTGTCTTAAGGCGCGAATCGTCCTTGATGATTATCGGGGTCTGGAACCTGCCAAGCTCGATTGTGCTGAGGCTCGATTCTCCCGACATGAAAAGAAGGAAACAGGCATAAGTTATCTTGCCGTCACGGATGAGTTCTAATTTCTGCAGAACAGTCATCGGATCATCCTGAATGGGCACTTCTCTATTTGCGTTTGCCCGCTGGATGAATGCCTTTACCTTTCTCAGTGAAATGTCTTTCTTTGTGTGAAGCTCGTCAATATGGTAGTCCCAGCTCGTGTTGAAGGTGCGGAGATGCATGTCCGCAACCTCAGATGCAGTAAGCTGATGGTTTGAGTTCTTGATGCGCTTGTAATACCGGCCTTTACAGGCAACAGGTTTTATCGGAGACTCAGGCACAGAGAGAATTACGATATTCTTGTCTTTAATCTTTATGGTCTCGGCATCAGGTATTATTGCCTGAGAGGTATATTGTTTGACCTCGTTAAGCCAGTGTTGTACAGTCTCTTTTGAAATTTGTATTCCCTTAATCTCACCCCTATCAGATACACCTATTAAAACATCGCCTCCTCTGGTGTTGGAAAATGCTGCAAGAGTTTCAATCGTATTCTTATCAAAACCGGTTTTGAACTCCACAGTCTCAGACTCGCCGGATGCAAGGGCCTTTTTAATTTTTATATTCATTATTACTTTCCTGTTAAATACAGAGACAAAATGACTTCCCGCTTGCCGAAGGACTGAGGATGGCGCTCGGCATAGTGTCCTGCAAGGAAGCGCTCAGGTATATGCGTTTGAAGGACTGCCAGGACTTTCAGCGGGTTCATTATTTCTTTTTTTAGTTCATCCAATGCCTTGAGCGTCTCTTTGGCTGTCTGTTTTGGGATGCCGCCTTCTTCAAGCTGGGTGAAGACCCTTTTAAGATAAAGCTCCTGCTCATCGGTCAACTGCTTTGTGTTTTTCATTGTTGCCTTGAGGATTCCGAGTATCCGGCCAGCGCTGTCTCTTCCGGCCCTGCCGTGCGCTTCCGGCATTCCGTCTGTGGTAGCGAAAACAAATGCCTCTTTATTCATATCCAGCAGTTCGTAAAACCTCTCCGGCAGTTTCAGCTTTTTGTCCTTTACTCCGCTTTCAAGAATTGCAGCGGCAGAGATGAAATCAAGCTCCCGTGCGTTTTCGGTATCATCTGCCATAAAAAATTTTTGCAGCTTCCCCCGGCGGAAATAAGTTATAAGAGAATCCTGCAGTTCAGGATTTAATTTTGCATTTGGCTGACCGCGCCTTTTTCGGAAGCCTCTTTATTTTTTCAAAGGTATCGGGATCATTGTCCCTCAAGTCCTTTATTACTCTAAGGTATTTAAGCTCCGAACTATCGTCTTCTTCATCGCCGATGATTGCCTTATTGGATATCAGTCTGTTAAAGAGTTCGTGAGATTCCACAGGCTCGCCTTCTGTAAGGAGCGCCGCATCACCGCCGAGCAGGGTAAGAAATGCATTTATCTTTGCCTCAGCCGCCTCTCTGAGCTTTATCTGGTCATTGGACTGCTTTGTCGGGAAAAAGTTAAATGTATGAATCCTGTCAAACTGTGTATCAATCCTGTTAATACGCCCGACCCTCTGCATCATGCGCGTCGGGTTCCATGGAATATCATAATTAATTACAACATTGGACCGATGCAGGTTTACGCCTTCGGAGAGGACTTCGGTTGAAATTAGAATACGGAAATCATCTTTTGGATGCCGGGCCTTGGCATCAAAATTTTCAACTACCATGTCGCGGACAGCCTCGCCTGAGCCGCCAGTAAAACAAATGCTCTTGCCGGGGAGCTTCTTATCTATGTTTATGCTAAGATATTCGGCGGTTTCTTTTGATTCAGTAAAGATAATTAGTTTATTTTGTTTCAGGATTTGTTTTTTTGAGAGTGCATCCAGGAATGTAAGCAGTTTCGGGTCCCGATCGACTTTCTGCCACAAGGTCTTCACTTGTTTTAGGATTGCATAATCGCTTTGCAGGTCTTTGATAAACTCATCTGTAAATTCTTTGCTATCGTGTTTATTGGCTTTCTTCTCATCAATTAATTGCTGTATCGCCTGATCATCATCATTTTCTAACAGCTCAAATATCTTATTCGTGTGTTTCTTGCTGACGTACACATTGCCTTTCTCAATCTCTCTGATAAACATATCATAGGAATGAATGAAACGGTCGATTGAATTTTTAAAGGCGAAGAAGCTGCTTTCCAGCCTTTTTACCAGAAGGATCCTCATGAATTTGCCCATGTTTTCCTGAGCTAATCTGGTGGACTGGTCAGTTTCTCCCTTATAATATTTAGGCAATAAAGGGGTATAACGAGCGTATTTAAACTTGTGCGCAATAAGTTCAATCGTCTTATTGAATATTTCATCTTCAATGTTATTGAGTTCATAAAATAGCGGCTCCGGGTTTTCAACTTCAGGGAATTTAAGATTTTGCCGTTTAAGGTCATTGCTGAAATATTTTGTTATCTCTGTCCTCGTGCGGCGAACCATAAGGTATTTGAGCACCTTGTCCCGGATTTCACAGGCATTTTCCTTTACAATCCTGATGTATTCAGGATAATCCCGCTGGCGGTCAAGGTTCTTGAGCTTTTTATCCAATCTGCTGAAAAATGCCTCAAGGTCAGGAAGATTCGGGATAGTGCTCTTTTTGGATTTCTGAAAAAGCTTGATCTGGCTCAGTATGTCTTTAGGAGAGTTGTTGTAAGGGGTAGCGGTAACGAGTATTACCCGTTTGCCTCTGCATATCTCAGCAAGCATTTCATAGGTAATGTTCGTTTCGGTCCTAAAGCGATGCGCCTCATCAATGAAGACATTGGAATATTTATCCGTTCCCTTATCCAGTATGTCTTGAAGCTTGCCGATGGATTCAAAGTCCGCATGTATCCTGAAATCAGAAAAGGCATTAGGCCATGAGCCTGGGTTTGTCTTATCAAGAAGCACAGGCGGCGCGATCACAAGAGTCCTGCCGTCTATCTGGCCGGCAAGAAGCGAGGCTATATATGTCTTGCCGAGACCAACAACATCGGAAATGAATACCCCTCCATATTCCTCCAGTATCTTTTTGGCATTAAGTATTGCCTGCTCCTGATACTCCAGACGCTTGAAATCCTGCGGGAGATATTTCGCGAAGACCTCATCTGAACTGCCAAGCTCATCTTTGAAATATTCATAGAGACATTTCAGATACAGCTGATACGGCGTGATATTTTGATTGAGCCAGGTTTTGTCTTCAATGGTCTCAATGTATTTCTCGCTGACATTAACGGCATCTTTCCAAAGCTGCTCAAATTTGTCTTTTGCAAATTCATAGTCAGAACGGTTCTTGAGTTCCACATTAAATTCAAGATTGTCTATTAAACCGGCCTCTGTGAAATTGCTTGAGCCTGTTATAACCCTGCCGGCGTCCCTGTCGCCCTCAGCAAAGGTCATAATGTAGAGCTTGGCGTGAATATTTTGTGACGGGTAGGCCCTGATTTCCAGTTTGCCGCTGCGGATCCATTCAATAAATTTTATAACGCCGTCTTCCACCTTCCGGTTGTCTTCGGAATCCTCCATCTCTTTTTCCACCAAGCCGCTGATTTCCTGCTTTGTTTCATAATGAGAAAATTTGAGGGAGGGCTGATTTTGATGCGCTGCGGCATTTAATAAATCATAGGTCTGTCTGTTTGTGCTTATGCCGATGAGGACCCTGATTTTATCTGTATGTTCTAACGATCGATAAATGGCATGGAACCCGCTTGTATAAAAATAACCGACAAGACAGTCAAATAATTCAGTATCCTTGATCAGAACCTGAAATCTGTTCAGCAGATTTCTGTTTGGTTCATTGGTTATAAAGGTAAGGTCTGAGCTCATTTTCCCCATTTTGCTCTTATAACGCTGTGATAAAATTTTTTAAATTATAACACTTGCAGGGGATTTCTGTGGAATAATTGATTTAAAGCGGATTGAATTTAATTAGCCCACCTTATTCATAAATCTCCATGTGACTTTATTAAACACTAAAAAGGTGAGCTATCTGCTTCTTGGGACTCATCGAAAAATTCGTGGCTAAAAAATTTCTTAGGCTAATAAACTACACCTTTTGGGGCGAATGCCTTGTAACCCAAGCTCTCTTCTCCATTAACGAAGTAGAGATTCAGGTTGCCGTCAGAAAATTCATACTTCCAGACTTCCAATTTGGTCTCCAATGGGATCTTGTCCCAGAATTCTTCTTCAGGCCCCCAAATATTTTTATTGCGTTTTATAAAAGTTGTTTTCAAGACAGGCTCCCCAAGTAATTCAATTGTTGCCTGTTTAGACTGACCCTGCTTTATCTTATCTTCCACATCAGGGTAAGCCTTTGCATGGCATACCGGAGGAGAGGAAATGAAAAATAAGAAAGCGATTAGAATTATCTTAAGGAATTTATTGCTCATAGCAATATCTGTAACTGCTCAGGTTGTTTAGCCTGTAGTCTGTTAGCTAAACGACTAAATACCTACAGACTATCTACCTGGTTATGCAGGGGAAAGGGGAAGATGCCAAGAGTCCCTGCAAAATCTACGTAACGCTTACGTAATTCAGTTCCGGTGTTTGAACATCTGTAGGACCTTTGACAATAGCCTCTATATCAGCCGCATCAAGGGTTTCTTTCTCTAACAGGGCAGCTGCAAGTTTTTCAAGCAGCGGACGGTTCTCAATAAGCAATTGTTTTGAATACTCGTATCCTTCGAACACGATCTTTCTGATTTCGTCATCTATTTCTTCCGCGGTTTTTTCGGAGTAATCCTTGTGTTTTGCTATCTCTCTCCCAAGGAAGATCTGCTCTTCTTTTTTACCGAGGGTCAAAGGACCTAATTTTTCACTCATTCCCCACTCGCAGACCATCTTTCTCGCTATCTCAGTGGTTTTTTCAAGGTCATTGCCTGCGCCTGTTGTCATATGGCCGAAGACGATCTCTTCCGCAGCCCTTCCGCCAAGAAGAACGGATATTGTCTTGACCAGGAATTCCTTTGGGTATGTATATCTGTCGTCTATGGGAAGCTGCTGGGTCACGCCGAGCGCCATTCCCCTTGGGATTATGCTTACTTTATGAATTGGATCAGTGCCCGGTGTTAATTTGGCAACCAGCGTATGCCCTGCTTCATGATAGGCAGTGTTGCGTTTTTCTGTCTCGGACAATATCATGCTTTTTCTCTCAGAGCCCATCATGACCTTGTCTTTCGCACTTTCAAAATCCTTCATTTCAACCTTGCTCTTGGATTGCCGCGCTGCAAGAAGGGCTGCCTCATTAACAAGGTTTGCAAGGTCAGCGCCTGAAAAACCCGGAGTGCCCCTTGCAAGAAGGTCAAGGTTCACATTTTCAGAAAGTGGTATTTTTCTTGTATGTACCTTAATGATCTCGAGCCTGCCTTTGACGTCAGGCTGTGGAACAACGACCTGCCGGTCAAACCTTCCCGGCCTTAATAGCGCAGGGTCAAGAACATCCGGCCTGTTGGTCGCAGCAAGCACGATGACCCCTTCATTCGGATCAAAACCATCCATTTCAACCAGGAGCTGATTCAATGTCTGCTCGCGTTCGTCATGACCGCCGCCAAGGCCGGCGCCTCTATGTCGGCCCACTGCATCTATTTCGTCAATGAACATTATGCAGGGAGCATTCTTTTTTGCCTGGTCGAACAGGTCCCTCACCCTTGAGGCACCAACTCCGACAAACATCTCTACAAAATCAGAGCCGCTTATGGAGAAAAACGGAACCCCGGCCTCACCGGCGATCGCCCGTGCAAGCAATGTCTTCCCCGTGCCCGGCGCTCCGACAAGCAGGACGCCTTTGGGTATCTTGCCGCCAAGTTTCTGGAATTTACTCGGGTCCTTAAGAAAATCTATGACCTCCTGCACATCCATCTTGGCCTCTTCAATCCCGGCCACATCAGAAAAAGTCACTTTTACGGATTTCTCTGAACTAAGCTTGGCCCTGCTTTTACCAAAAGAAAGAGCCTTGCTTCCGCCTGCCTGCATCTGCTTCATAAACACGACCCATATAATCACAAGAAAAACAATGGGCCCCCAGCTCATGAGCAGTTCCATATACCAGGGCCTTTGATCAGGTTTTGCGGTGATCTTGACCCCTTTATCCCGAAGCTCTTTAATGAGGTCAGGGTAATCAGGCGAATATGACTTGAACTTGTTCCCGTTCTTGAGAGTGCCGATTATAAGGTTCTCAGGTTTCTTTATCGTTACCTCATCTACTTCATTACTTGAGAGTTTTGTCATAAAATCCGAAAAGCCGATCTCGTCTATTCCTTTTGGAACATTAAAGAGATTGAAGACGAGTATCATCATCAATCCAAACAAAACCCATACAATTATGCTTTTATACAAGATATGCAGCCTCCTCGTCTAAATAAAGTAACATATTTTATTTTGTTTTACAATGAACTTTCACTGGAAAAGGTGATTTACCACATAGGACACAGAGAACATTAATTTTAAAGTGGACAAATTAGGTTTTTCCGCCACAGGTCTCCCCGGCGGCTCTTCGAGCGGACCCACCGAGGCGGGAAATTTATAATTTCAAAATTCCAAATTCCAATTTACAAAGCCCTGCGCTCCCTGTGGTTTCCTGAAATGCATTTTCCGGATTAATTATAGTGTATAATTATAGATTATTTCGAGGAAGAAATGAAGACAGATTATAAAGAAACCCTGAATTTACCAAAAACAGATTTTCCAATGAAGGCCAATCTCACCCAGCAGGAGATCAAGATGCTTGATTTCTGGGTAAAGAGCAATATCCTTAAAAAGATGCAGGCAAAAGACAGATCCAGGTCATATATCCTGCACGATGGACCTCCGTATGCCAACGGACATATACACATAGGCCATGCGCTGAACAAGATACTGAAAGACATAATCGTCAAATATAAATCCATGAAAGGATTTTATTCTCCATTTATTCCTGGCTGGGACTGCCACGGCCTGCCCATCGAGCACGAGGTCGATAAAAAATTGGGCTCGAAAAAAGAAGGCGTTTCTATCATTGAAAAAAGAAAGCTCTGCAGGGAATACGCCCTGAAGTTTCTGGACATTCAACGCAATGAGTTTAAGCGGCTTGGGGTCTTTGGTGAATGGGAAGAGCCCTACATTACTATGGCCTATCCGTACGAGGCATCAATAGTCCGTGAATTCGGAAGATTCGTTGAAAATGGATCTGTGTATAAAGGCAAGAAGCCTGTTCACTGGTGCCCTTCGTGCGTTACCGCCCTTGCGGAGGCTGAAGTCGAATATGCAGACAAAGAATCGCCATCAATATATGTGAAATTCAGGATAGAGGATCAAAAAAATAAAAACGATATAAAAAGAGGCATGTACTTTGTGATCTGGACAACAACTCCCTGGACTCTTCCAGCAAACATGGCGCTTGCTCTTCATCCGCATCTTCCATATGCCAAGGTAACAACGAGGGATGGGGAGGAACTCATTATTGCAGAGCAGTTAATTCAAAATTGTATGGAAAAGACAGGGTATAAAGAAGGGGAGTATAAAACTGAAGGTGCATGGTCTGGCAACGACCTTGAAGGGATTGTCTGTAAGCACCCGTGGATCGACCGTGAGGTCAAGACCATACTTGGAGAGCATGTTACCCTGGAGCAGGGAACCGGAGTTGTCCATACCGCGCCAGGACATGGAGAAGAGGATTATGAAGTCGGATTGAAATACGGGCTTGATGTATTTGCGCCTGTTGATAAGAAGGGTTGTTTTACAGATGAGGTGAAGGACTTTGCCGGACAATATGTATTTAAGGCTAATCCTCTAATTATCGATAAATTAAGGGAAAAACAGACCCTCTTGGGCCCGGACGAAAAGATAACTCATTCTTATCCCCACTGCTGGAGATGCAAGAAACCGGTGATCTTCCGGGCCACCGAGCAATGGTTTATCTCTATGGCGAAAAATAATTTGAGGAATAAGGCCCTTGCTGAAATAGAAAAGGTGCGCTGGATACCAAAATGGGGCAGAGACAGGATATTCGGAATGGTTGAGAACAGGCCTGACTGGTGCGTCTCAAGGCAAAGGATGTGGGGTGTTCCGATAACATTGTTCAAGTGTGAGAAATGTAAGGAGATCCTAACTGACAAAGTGGTAATTGATAATATCGTTAAGGAAGTGGAAGAGTCCGGTGCTGACGTCTGGTTTGAAAAATCTGCTAAAGAACTGCTGCCTCAGGATTACAAATGTTCCAAGTGCGGCTCTCAGGAATTCTCAAAAGAGACAGATATCCTTGATGTGTGGTTTGATTCTGGAGTGAGCCACGCGGCTGTGCTTGAGATCGATCAGCGGTTTCCACGCGTTGAAACAGGATCAGAACGGCCGGCTGACCTGTATCTTGAGGGAAGCGATCAGCACAGGGGATGGTTTCAAAGTTCATTGCTTTCATCTGTAGGCACGAGGGGACGCGCTCCGTATAAGGCGGTATTGACTCATGGTTTTGTCGTTGACGGGTCAGGCAAAAAAATGTCCAAATCCCTTGGCAATGTAGTCTCTCCGCAGGAGATAACTGACAAATATGGTGCCGAGATACTCAGGCTGTGGAGCGCATCTGCTGATTACAGGGAAGACATGAGGATATCAAAGGAGATCCTGGACCGTCTTATAGAGGCCTACAGGAAGATAAGGAACACCTGCAGGTTTCTGATGGGCAATATTTATGACTTTGATATTTCAAGGCTAAATGATAAACATTACGAAGAGGGACTTAAAAAAGACCTTCAAGATGTGGACAGATTTATCTTATCGACATTACAGACACTGACTGAAAAAGTAGAGGGGGCATATGAGAATTTTGAATTCCATGAGGTATTTCATTCCATATATCAGTTCTGTGTTACTGATATGAGCGCCTTTTATCTTGATGTCCTCAAGGACAGGCTTTATACATTTAAATCTGATTCCAGGGATAGGGAAACGGCGCAGTGGGTTTTATATAAATCATTGATATCATTGGTTAAAATGATGGCGCCCATTCTGTCTTTTACCGCAGAAGAAATATGGCAGCACTTGATAAAACAAGGGTCAGGCCTGCCTGCCGGACAGGCAGGGGGCAAGTCGATACGACTCGTTTCCGAGGGGCAGGAAGACAGTAGTCAGTATCCAGTAGACAGTAGTCAGGGAAAAACCAACTCATTACACATTACACATAACGCATTACAGCCTTTTAGAGGTAAAGTCGATACGACTCGTTCCCGAGGGCAAGGAGAGGAAAGCATATTCCTTTCTTCCTTTCCGGAAGTGGAAACTGAATTTATTGACAAGCAGCTTGTCGAGAAATGGGAGGATCTTCGTAAGATCCGTGATGACGTCAACAAGGCCCTTGAAATAAAGCGCCAGGCTAAAGTCATAGGCAATGCGCTTGAGGCAAAGGTCATTCTATATGCCGGCGAAGACGCGTTCAGAATCCTTGAGGAGCATAAGGCATTTCTGCCAACCCTTTTTATTGTCTCGTCTGCTGAAGTAATAAAAGATACAAATCCTCCGGAGGGGACCTATAAAAGCCCGGAGATCGCCGGCCTTGCGATAGACGTTAAAAGGGCAGATGGCGATAAGTGCGGCAGGTGCTGGAACTGGAGCATAACCGTTGGAAAGCATGATGAATTTCCGGAATTATGCGAAAGGTGCTGCGGGGTACTCAAGGGTTGAGAAAAGGATTAGTTGTTCCGGCGATTTCATGTTCCATAGTTATTCTGGATTATGTTACAAAACAAGCAATTGAATCATATGTTAAACCATATGACTCTATTAATGTATTGCCTTTCCTGAATATCGTTAATGTCAAAAACCCGGGTGCAGCCTTTGGTATTTTCTCGAACTTAGGCAATAAGATATTCATAGCAATATCGATCTTAGCCATAATATTGTTGCTTGGATATCTGTATAAAATAGCTAAGCGGCTGGAGATACTTGCACTTTCCCTGATCCTTGGAGGGGCAATCGGGAATCTGATTGACAGGATAAGTATTGGCAAAGTCATTGATTTTATTGATGTTTTTGTTAATAATTGGCACTGGCCGGCATTTAATGTCGCAGATTCAGCATTGACTGTCGGCATAAGTATATTTCTGTGGTCGCAAATGAGACCAAATATTAAGCGGAAAGAATAATATCTAAAAAACATTTTGCCACGGATGAACACAGATAAACACGGATCTGCCTTTCGGCAGGAAGGCAGAACAAGTCAAAAAAACAGGCTACAAGTACTCATGCAGATGAAAAAAGCCCCGCTTATATTTAGGAATAATTTATTAATCCGTGTTAATCTGTGTTCATCCGTGGTTAATTGATATAGTTAAAAGAAAAAATGTATCCCACTCTTATTAAAATAGGCCCCATTGCCATCCACACCTACGGTGTTATGATCGCATTAGCGTTCATAGTAGGCATTGCGCTCGCAATACGTCTTGGGAAAAAAGAAAACATTACCAAGGAGCAAATATTAGACATAGGCTTCTATACGCTACTTGCCGCCATAATTGGCTCAAGACTTTTCTATGTGCTTGTAGAATATAAGTATTTTATCAAAAACCCGATCGATATATTTAAGGTGTGGGAAGGCGGGCTTGTGTTTTACGGTGGCTTGCTATTTGTTTTACCTGTTGTCTTTTATTATTTCAAAAGAAATAAGTTGCCTCTATGGAATACCTTCGACCTTTTTTCACCTTCTGTGGCAATTGGTCATGCCATAGGCCGTATTGGATGTCTCTGTGCCGGCTGCTGTTATGGAATGCCTACGAATCTTCCATGGGGCATAACTTTTAAGAATCCGGAAGCACTTGCGATCAAAGGGGTTCCTCTTCATCCGACACAACTTTATGAATCTGCTGCTGAACTCAGTATTTTTATTTTTCTCATGTTTTTCAGGAAGCGCAAGACCTTCGATGGACAAATTTTCTGGATCTATATACTTCTCTACTCAGTTACGAGATTTATCATTGAGTTCTTCCGTGGAGATGAGATAAGAGGATTTATTTATGATGGGATTTCATTTTCACAGGGCATAAGCATCGCGCTTTTCTTAACTGCTATGATTTTTTTAGTTTTCCTCCGAAAAAAATCTGCTTAACGGTATTTAGCCGCGGATTTGCTCAGATCAACACGGATTAATAAATCAGACAATCGGAACATAGATATTGCAGGCTGAATCGTGCTGTGTAATGCCCGGTACTTCGTGAATGAATGATCAGTAACAGATTACTTTTTACTAAGTACGTTGTGCGGCTTTATTTAAATGATTTTTCACTCGTCTGTCTGCCGATAGGCAGACCTGTGTTAACCCGTGCTTATCTGTGGTTAAATACCGTTTCTTTAGTTCATTTTTTTACTTACCTAACCCATCAAGAAAATTAAAGAATTTACCGATAAGAATAGAGAGGGGAGAAGTGCGTGGAATGAGTGAAGAAAGGGAGAAAAAAAGTTGTCCCTGACGATTTATTCGAACATAATGTCCATGATGGGCAGAA
>JACQXH010000203.1 GCA_016208845.1 Nitrospirota bacterium
ATAAAGGGGCCTTTCCCCCGCAACCTCACACTGGCGCTGGGGAGTATCAGCGTAACTCTCCTTGAAATGGCATCAACTTTCAGCGTTTTCGCCAATGAAGGCACAATGATGGAGCCAATAGCCATCAAATATATAACAGACTCCAAAGGCAATATCATTGAGAATAACGGGCCCAGAGGCACCAGGGTTATAAGTCCCCAGACTGCATATCTGACCACCTCGATGCTTGAAGATGTAGTGAAATACGGGACCGCAAAAAAGGCAGGTGCAATAAAAAGGTCTATCGCCGGCAAGACTGGCACGACCAATGATTTCAAAGACGCCTGGTTCATAGGATACACGCCCGAACTGACCGCAGCTGTATGGGTAGGTTTTGACGACCTGCGCCAGCTTGGCAATAAAGAAACAGGCGCAAGGGCTGCGCTTCCCGTATGGATATCTTTTATGCAGGAAACCCTTCCGCTGATCTCACTTAGCAGTGAGGGTAAACCCTTCCCGGTCCCTGAGGGACTTGTTACAGCAGTTATCGATCCTTTAACAGGACATCTTGCGACAAAGGATTCAGAAAAAATTATTGAATTTTTCAAGCAGGGCACTGCCCCTGCTAAGTCATCGACAGTATGGAGCAGGGAATTGTCGAAAAGGCAGAAAGAGAAGTTCCAGGGGAAAGAAGAGACAGCGGAAAGCCCTGATATTGATTAACAAGGAAAATGCATTTAAGATATTAAAAGAGAATCCCATGGTAATACACAGGATAGTGGCAAGATTCAAAGACGGAAAAGTACTTAAAGGAAGAAACAGCGACTTTTCCCCTCATAAAACTTATTTCCATATTACTCTTGTAAGCAAGGAAGTAATAAAAGTTGAAATGGAAGAATTGAAGGCAGTATTTTTCGTCAAAGACCTCAGGGGCAATAAGGACCGAAAGGACAAATATACAGACTCCAGGCCCTGGGAGGGTTCAAAGATCAAAATGCATTTTCATGACGGGGAAGTCATAATCGGCTATTCCCTGCACTACACGGCAGGCAATAAGGGATTCTTTGTTGTCCCTGCCGACCTGCAAAACAACGCTGAACGCATATTTATCAATCCATCATCAATCAAAAAGATCACATTTCTATAATCAGGAAAAATATCTGTCGTTATTGACCTCGCCCCCTGATAACTTCTAAAATAAGCAGTTAAGAGTGAGCCTTAACAAAAGCAAATCGGGAAGGATGTAATTCAAGCATTAACTGGCTTTGATTTTTTTAGCTGCTTGATCCGGATCAATTTCAAGCTTACAAGCTTGCCGGCTTTCTGTGACTGAGACGGCGGAGCAGTGGAAAAAACTATAAAAAGAAATCTATAGAGAAAGAAGAGGAGTGCAAAAGTTGTTAAAGCAAAGAAAATGGATAAAGAATATTTTTTAGCAATTGTTGAAGGGACAATTGCTTATGTCTATTTCAAGACAGACAAAGGAGAAGTAACGGAATTCGCAGTAAAACTATTATCTTTATTCGAAGGCAAGTGGTATGAAATTATTAGATATGATAGTGGACATGACTGTCCCCATAAGGATATACTTAATACGGATGGAGAAGTGACAAGAAAGGTATGGTATGATTTTCTTGACAACGGTCAGGCATTGACAATGGCAATAACGGACATCAAAGACAATTTTGAGTTTTATAAAGAGAGGTTCAAGAAATGGTTAAACGGACAGTAACGGAAAAAGAGATAAGAGAATATCTTAAGGGTGAGGGATTCAAGGAAGTAAACGCATTAGAAAAACAGGCTGAGTGGTATAAAAAAGCATCTGGAACCTCATCCTGTTTGAAAGCAGTTCAAAAAGAAAAAATAAAGAAATAATACAAAAAACCATTAATTGGGTCCGCAAATTCTGTAAATACAAATAGTGCCTTTTTACATATTAAATAGCGCCGGAAATCGCATCTGATCTAAATCCTGAATCCTCTCAGCTTGCATCATGTTTTCGCCAGCTTGTATCTTTAATTTTAATCTTTATCTTTATCCGTTTATTTTCAATTCAGTAGCCACGGGATGGCATCTGAGGCGGGGATTTTGAGTTTGATGGAATGTCAGCTTGAGCGCTTACAAGCTTGCCGGCTTTCTGTGACTGAGACGGCGGAGCAGTCTAAAAAGCCTTTAAGTTTTAAGGCCTTCTGTCCGATATAATGATGTATGAACATTCATACCGCCGCTGCAACCCTAATACAACAACATTTGATCAATTATTAACTATTTCAAGTGATAGTCAATATTTTTTACATTTCAAACATAAAATATATTTTAATTGACATTGATAATGTTTTTTGATATCATTATTAATAGAGATCTAAGGGCAGGGAATTCTTTCCTTGCATTGAGACAATAAATAAGTTATGGTGGTTTATTTTAAAAAAAAGGGAGGAGTAAGCATGAAGGCTTCAAGATTTATTTGCTTAATGATTCTCGCTGTATCTCTTTTTATTTATCCGGTAATAGCTAATGCCGGAGGGGTTATCAGCCTGCCGAAGACCGGGCAGACCACAAGCTATTATGCGGGTGATGACGGAGCCATACAGGCAGGCGTAGATTCACCGGCTATCAGGTTTGCAGATACAGGAAACGGCACTATTATAGATAACCTTACTGGCCTTGAATGGCTGAAGGTCGGCAACTCAGGCGGGGCCATGTTATGGAAAGATGCACTGGCTTATGTAGACACCCTCAACTCAGGAACTCATTCCGACTGGCGTATGCCTAATATGTATGAAATGGAGAGCCTGAGAAACTATGGGGTGGCAAATCATGCCTCGTGGCTGAACACACAAGGTTTTCAAGATATCCAGACCGGCGCTCCTTATTGGGTATCGACTCATTATGGCGCAGATCTGCAGGACCCGACAAGTGCGTGGTTTGTTTATATGGCATCAGCCGGGAGAAATTATGACGGCAAGAACTATAATGGTTTGTATTACGTCCTGCCTGTACGAGGCGGGCAGGCCAATAGCGCGGACCCTGCTTATCCTGCCAACATACCTAAAACCGGCGATGATGCCTGCGCTCGCCTTAACGCCCTCCCATATGACTGGATCGTTTCAGACCCGTGCAATGATAATTACGGCGATGCTCCCGGCCAGGATGGACAACTCAAGATGGGTGTTGCGTGGCCTACAAACGGCAACAGCCCTGACGGCCGCTTTACAGTAGGCACCGGCACAATGCTTGATAATCTTACCGGTTTAATGTGGACCGCCAGCCTGAATACCAGCAATAAGTTAACATGGACCGGGGCCCTTGATGCAATTGCCAATTATAATGCCACAAATTATCTCGGCTATAATGATTGGCGCCTTGCAAACATGAATGAAGTCCAAAGCCTGATAAATTACAATGTATTGTGGCTTGATGATGGTGATCCTAATTATGAAGGACACTGGCAATATCTTATAAATCAGGGATTTACAGGTGACACATATTGGAACAGTTTCTGGACATCAACTACAAATCCTTCAGATACAACCAAGGCCTATGCGATTAACGTCGATGGAAGAGAACAAAGTTCGCTCAAGGCATCGGCATTAAACCCCTGGATGGCAGTACGTAATGCCACAGCTAAGTCAAGGGACGATGTAATCATAGACTTTGGCGCTTCAGGCCTTTGGGCCTTCATGAATAACCTCTACAACAACACTGCATGGCAGCAGCTTAACAATTTAGACCCGGATAGTATAACTACCGGAGACATGGACGGTGACGGC
>JACQXH010000084.1 GCA_016208845.1 Nitrospirota bacterium
TGGATTAATTTTCTTTACCCCGATAAGCCTCAAATATCTCTTCCTTGGTCAGCAGCGGCTTAAAGGGAACTCCCATCGCCTCGATGGCTTCCCTGCCGCCTTCCTGTCTGTCAATAAGCGTAACAACGCCCATGACTTTCAGTCCGCATTGTAAGGCCCTGTCAATGGCCTTTTGAGAAGAGCCGCCTGTTGTAACTACGTCTTCAATTATTAATACCTTGTCGCCTTCCTTCACATGCCCTTCTATCCATAGCATGGTGCCGTGTTTCTTGGGTTCTTTTCTCACGACAAATGCCTCGAGAGGTTCTCCTTTGACATAAGATGTATAGGCAATTGCATTTGCAACAGGGTCAGCCCCGAGCGTAAGGCCGCCGACAGCCTTTACCTTCCACTTTTTTTCTTTTTTTATGAGATCAAATAGTAGATTCCCGATCAGAAACATGCCTTCCGGATTAAGCGTAGCGGGTTTGCAGTTAAAGTAAAAATTGCTTTTCAGTCCGGAGGCAAGGGTAAATGACGGCTCTTTCGTATACTTGAACGAGCGCTTCAGTATTAAATCTATAAGTCTCTGTTTCATTGCCTTGTTCGATAATCTGATATTTCGCATATTCACCTCTTGTTTAATCCAGAAAATACAATTAAAGATACCACAGAGCGCACAGAGTTAATTTTTATTAAATACTAATCTCTTTAATTCCCGAAGGGTTCTCTGTGTACTCATAAGCTAAGTCGCTTATGTAATTTAAATCTCTTTCTCACAGAAGAGTGCGCAGAGAAAATAAAGATGAACCTTTCTTCTTTTATTATTTTAAAGTCTTTCTCTGTGTCCTCTGTGGTTAACTGCTTTGTTTGATTTAATTGATCTTATATTTCGACTTCTTCATCTTTCTTCTATATTCCATAACTTCTTTCTTTTTATCCTCATAACCTTTACGGCCCATTATGCCGTAAGTCAGATTTTTGCCCTCTTCCACGCCGGGCTGGTTAAAGGGGTTTATTTCATATAGCATTCCGGTTGCAGCTGTTACAAGCTCAAAAAATAAAATGAGCTGTCCCATGTAATAACCGTTTATCTCCTTTATAGTTAATCTCATGCTGGGCACGCCTGCTTTGGCAAGCGCAAGCTCGGTCCCTTCTCGCTCTGCCCTTATCAGCTCTCCAAGGGTGTGATCTTTCAGATAGCTCAGGGGTTTTATATTTTCGTCATTTATGGATATATCATCGCCATAATTTTTAATATCAATAAATGTTATTACCTTGTCCTTTGGCCCATCCATCCACATCTGAAGCTGTGAATGCTGGTCGGTCGTGCCGACTGAAGGATATGGGGTCTGACCTTTGCTGTTTTTCCCGAGACTCTCTGCCCATAGTTGACAGTACCATTCAGAAAATGCCTTGAGCCTGTCTGAATAAGGCAGGAGCACAGAGATACTTTTCCTTTTCTCCTCTTTCAGCAGGTACATCAGGGCCCCGCACATATATGCGGGGTTTTTCCAGACAATAATGTGTTTGGCATAACTGCGTCCGTGAACCTTCTTAAGGGCATTCATAAGTATCAGGAAAGAGGACATTGTTTCAACGGTACTGCCTGATTTAGTAACGACATTTACAGTCGTTTTTTTAAGATCGATAATGGACAGGATCGATTTCAGTGTAGCAGGATCAACATTGTCATAGATAAAGATCTTCGGAGAATTACTCATATTGTAAAAAGGCTTCAGGGCTTCTATTAATGCACGGGGGCCGAGAGCAGACCCGCCAATGCCCAGAAGGAGAAAATATCTGGAGTTCTTTTTTATGCCGTCTGCCACTGTATTGATCTCACGTGTGTCCTGGTCCGGGAGGTCAAGGAAGTATAATTCCGGAAGGCATCGCTGGGACATATCATCATGGATCATCTTCAGCCGCCCCTTCAGGGCGTTTATGTTATGGGAATTCAGTCCATTAGCGCCGACTGCTTCTGACATGGAATTTGTAAAATCCAGGGTTATCATCAATCCTCCAAGAGATTAAAGTAACTACTCGGGTTATTTAGATTATTAGTCTGTAGTCTGTTAGCTAAAAGACTACAGACCTATAGACTATTCACCTAAACTCCAACAGACTATCTACCTGTGTGTTTGCGATTTTTGCATTATATTTTTGATTTTATTTTGACTTCGCTGCTTTTATGCCCTCAACAATTATTAAAATGAAAATGATCGTAAAACCTATGAGCAGCCCGATAATGTTGATTATTTTATACCAAACAAGCAGAAAAATGGCCGCAAACAACATCAGCAACCTTATCATGTTGAAAATCACTGTCCCGGCTGAAGGACTTTCAGAGCCGACAAAACCCTCAACGCTCCTGACTACTCCCCTCAGGTTCAAGATACCGAATATGCCGCCGGCTATAATCCCCAGCGGCAATTTCTTCTGTTCAAAAAACGCAGATATTATTGCCGCCGTTATTACAAGAAAAATACTTTTTTTGAAGACGCCCTTAAGAATGTCCATAAGATAAAATTAACTGCATAGGCTGTTTAGGCTATTAGTCTGTAGTCTGTTAGCTAAACGACTAAATACCTACAGACTATCCACCTGACTAGTTCCATTTCGCCTTTTCAATGTTCCGAATTATTATCATTTCCAATCCTTGACGCTATTTTGAATAAATATTTGAAGCCGGCCACAATGCCAAGGATTGTAAGAATTATGGTGAACCATGGGGATGAATCAAACAGTCTGTCCATTACATAATAACCAAGCGCAAATCCGATAAATGTGCTTATGACAAGATTTATGCCGACTGTGCTTGCAACTCCAAGGAAACGGAAAAGCTCACTTTTAGTTTTCTTTTCCGGAGACGGTTTCTTCTTCAGGGTTCCCATGACTCTCAGAAGTTTAACAGAAAGGCATAAAAAATGAAATTTAATAAGTTGTTATATGCCAGCAGCTGCTTATTAGGAAAAGATTTTTCAGGCATTAATGCCACATATTACAACTGATTGAATTAATTCAGTTAATACTGCGGCTATAGAGATAACATTTAAAAAATTTATTTGGATAAAATAATCCTTGTAAGAATCATTATTCAAGGATATAATGTTAACACTAAAAGAATTAATAGCTTGGGATTGAAAATAACTCCTGGTGCTAAATTTTCAAATGTATTTATTAGGGAGGCTATTGCATGTTAAAAAAATTATCCAAAGATGATCTTTACCGCTGTTGCAATCCTGATGAACTCTCATTCAAGACCATAGAAGACGTTCCGCTACTTACGGAGACCATCGGGCAGGAAAGGGCCTTAAGCGCGCTTGATTTTGGTCTGGGAATCGAAGACCACGGCTTCAATATTTATATTCTGGGTGAGAGCGGCACTGGGAAAATGACCACAATAAAGACAATATTGAGTGAAAAAGCCAAGGACGAGCCGGTTCCTGATGACTGGTGTTATGTCTATAATTTCAAAAATACTGACGAACCTAATGCCGTGAGCCTGCCCCCGGGAACAGGTCTGATATTCCAGAAGGATATGGAAGAGCTGATAAAGGCCCTCAGGCAGGAAATACCAAAAATATTCGAATCAAAGGAGTACGAAAAACAAAGGACCAAGATATTCGAAGAATTCCAGAAAACACAGAAAGAGATATTTGCTGATATTGACAAAAAAGCAAAGGAGAAGGACTTTTCTCTCAGAAAGACCGTCAGCGGCCTGGTCCTCGTTCCTGTGAAAAAAACCGGCGAGGCCCTTGGAGAAGAAGAATACGAGAGCCTGGAGCCAAAGGTGAGAAAAAAGATAGAGGAGATAGGCAAGGGCCTGCAGGAAAAGCTCGACGACACCATAAGAATAGTAAGGGAAGAAGAAAAGACAGTAAAAGAAAAGATCACCGGCCTTGAACGTCAGGCCGCGCTTTCATCTGTTGGTCACAGGATCGATGAATTAAGAAGCAAATACAAAAAACACGATGAGATCCTTACATTTCTCGATAATGTCAAGGAGGACATACTTGAGCACCTGGATGATTTTAAGCCCCAGGAGGAGCAGGCTTCTCCGCTCCCGTTCATGAAGCCCCAGAAAACTGAGCCGTCTTTTGTCCGGTATTTTGTAAATCTGTGCGTAAACAACCGTGACACAAAAGGGGCGCCAGTTATAATTGAGAGCAATCCGACCTATTACAACCTCTTCGGAAGGATCGAACATAAATTGCAATATGGTTTCGCCATGACTGACTTCACTATGATAAAGGCCGGCTCTCTCCAGAGAGCCAATGGCGGCTATCTGATCACAGATGCAATGGACCTCCTGAAAAATATCTTTGTCTATGATGCCATCGAGAGGACTATTAAGGACAAAAAGATAAGGATAGAGGATGTATGGGAGCAATATCGCCTAATATCTTCCGTAACCCTAAGGCCTGGCGCCATACCTTTTAAGGTTAAGGTCGTGCTGGTAGGGGACCCGAGGTTATATTACATGCTGTATAACCTGGATCCTGAATTCAGAGACCTCTTTAAGATAAAGGCTGATTTTGATTATCGAATGGAGAGGACGAAGGAAAATCTTCTCAAGTATGCCGGCTTTATCCGTACAAAGTGCATTGAAAAAGGATTAAAACCCTTTGATTACAGCGCTGTCACCAAGGTGATAGAATACAGCTCAAGACTTGCCGAGCATCAGGACAAGCTTTCTGCAAAGTTTAACGAGGTGGCTGACCTCCTGCGCGAGGCTGCTCACTGGGCAAAAAGAGATAATAATGACATTGTCAAGAGAGAGCATGTTGAAAAAGCAGTTGATGAAAGAACTTACAGGGTCAATAAAGTCGAGAAGAAGATCCTTGAGGCCATCAAAGAGGGCACGATCCTCATGGATACCGAAGGCTCAGTAGTGGGACAGATAAATGGTCTTTCAGTCCTGGACCTCGGAGACTACAGGTTCGGCACGCCTTCCAGGATCACTGCCAAGACATTCGCCGGGAAGGCAGGCATTGTAAATATAGAGAGAGAGACCAAGATGAGCGGCAAGATCCATGAAAAGGCCATATTGATCCTAAGCGCATATCTTGGTGAAAAGTATGCGAGAAAACATCCTCTTTCCCTGTCAGCATCACTTACATTTGAACAGCTTTATGGCGGAGTTGAGGGAGACAGCGCAACATGCGCAGAGATCTATGCCCTGCTGAGCAGCATTGCCGGTGCGCCGATCAGGCAGTCCATTGCAATAACAGGCTCCATGAATCAGCATGGCGAGGTACAGCCGATAGGAGGGGTAAATGAAAAAATAGAGGGCTTCTTCGAAGTATGCAAACAGAATGGACTTGACGGCAGACACGGCGTGATCATCCCAAGGAAAAATGTCAAGCACCTCATGCTGAACAAGGATGTGGTCGAGGCCGTGCAAAATGGAAAATTTAACATCCACACCATTGATAACATCGAGGACGGGATAGATATCCTTATGGATCTGCCTGCCGGAGAAATGCAGTCTGACGGTAATTACCCTGAAGGCTCATTGAATTTCAGGGTTTCTGCCAGACTCCTTGAACTCTCGAAGACTCAGAAGGACAAAGATGAGAACGACAAGAAAAAGGAAGTGAGTAACTAAGCAGGTGGATAGTCTGTAGGTATTTAGTCTTTTAGCTAACAGACTAATAATCTAAATAACATCCTACCTGACAGACTACAGACTAATAGACTAAATAACCTGCGTATTTATAAAATAAATAGTGGCAAATTTTAAAAATATTCTCATCCGCGGTGTTAACTGGATAGGTGATGCCGTTCTTACAATACCCGCTATTAATGCTGTACGTGCTGCCTTTCCCGAGGCCCGCATAAGCCTTCTCGTAAAACCATGGGTCTCTGACATCTTCAGGGGAAACCCCGATGTTAATGACATAATCCTCTACGAAGACCGCTTTAACAGCATCACCGGAAGATTCAGGCTTGCAAAAATACTGCGGTCAAAAGGCTTTGATGCCGCTATACTCCTTCAGAATGCATTTGACGCTGCATTCATTGCATGGTTCGCAGGTATCCCTGAACGAATAGGATATAAAAGAGATTCAAGAGGGATGCTGCTGACAAAGGCAGTTCCTGTCAGTGAAGATGTGCTTAAGCAGCATCAGGTTCATTATTATCTGAACCTTTTAAAAGAGGGATTGAACATTGACCCTGTAGATACAGAGCCGGTCATTTACCTGAATGAAGAAGAAATCGCTGCTGCAAGGCAACTATTAAACCAAACCCAAACCCTTAATCCCCAAAACCCTCTTATCGGCATAAATCCCGGGGCAGCCTATGGCTCTGCAAAGAGATGGATGCCCGAAAGATTTGCTGAGGTAATCAGCAGGATAGTAAATGAGCTTGAAGGTAACGTTATTTTATTTGGGAGTGGGTCAGAGACTGAGATTGCAAATGAAATATTAAGGCAGAGCACAGAACTCATAGCACAGAATAAAGACGCCGGCGCTGCGCATTCTGACTTGGATCCTGACTCATCCAGCATCGGGCATTACGCATCACGGATCCTAAATATGGCAGGCAAGACCAGCCTTAGGGAGCTCGCCGCCTTGATCTCTGAGTGCGATGCTTTCATCACAAATGATTCCGGCCCTATGCACATGGCATCAGCCCTTCTCGTGCCGGTTGTCGCCATATTCGGCTCGACGGACAGCGCTATCACAGGCCCCCTTGGGAAAGGTCACGCGGTTGTGACCAGGGATGTTTCCTGCTCCCCGTGCCTGAAACGAAAGTGTCCTGCCGGCACGACTCGGTCCCGGGAGGACTATCTCAGGTGCATGACAGAGATAACTGCTGACGATATCTATGATGCATTGCTCAAGACCCTGCCGGGGGGTAAGGCTGTATTTTTCGACAGGGATGGAACGCTCATTGAGGATGCCGGCTACCTTAATAATTTTGATGACCTGAAAATATTTAATGGAGCGTATGAAGATATTCAGAGATTAAGACGTGCTGGTTTTACCCTCATCGGGATAACAAACCAGTCAGGCATTGCACGCGGCATTGTAACCGAAGACTTTGTGAAGGCGTCCAATACATTTCTTCAAAGGACTTTAGGAATGGACGATTTTTATTATTGTCCGCACCATCCGGATGATAAGTGCCAGTGCAGAAAACCAAAACCACGTCTCCTGAGCAAGGCACGTCTCAAGCATAAGATCAACCTGAAGGCGTCCTGCGTAGTAGGCGATAAGACCCTTGACGTGCTCCTTGCAAAGGCAGCCGGAGCCAGAGGCATATTGGTGCAGACAGGACATGACAGGGAATCAGAAGAAGCTGATTGTATCGCTAAAGACCTCAAGCAGGCAGTGGACTGGATATTGGATCAGGAGAGGCAAGTGAGTTGATTGCATCCGGGAATACATCCCTTTACAATCCGCTTTTTTTATTATATAGTTTTATCATGCATTAGCATATTGCCAACATTTTTCAAAAAGGAGGAGAAGAATATGTTAACGAAATATGTAGCGTGGTATCTTGTAGTGGCGATGTTTATTATCGGCATTGCGCCACGGGTGGAGGCCTCTTTTGCTCCCTCCCGGGCAACGGCGCTTGAACAGGTGGACAGACTGACGGACCTGCAGAAAAGTCCAAGCGTTCTGGAAACGAAGACGGTCAGTCAGAGACTTCA
>JACQXH010000085.1 GCA_016208845.1 Nitrospirota bacterium
AAGTAATATGCCGGATATGATATAGGCCGGGGGACCCTCTGATTTATGGCAATAAAGTAAAGGCCTCACAATGGCCGGGTTTTATAACAGTAAAATGCCTTCTGTCGGTGGTCAGTATTTTAGAAATATTCAATCTCTCGCAGATTGCTACCATAGATGCATCTACAAATCCGATATTTGAGTCGCTGTATTTATTCAATAGTTCAACACATCGGGACATGTCATCGGCATTAAAATGCTCAACAGCAAGCTCCCTGTTGATTAACGAATTAATAAATCCGATCTCCGAGGCCGGTCCCAGATATGTGTTTAAGAGATAACAGGCCTCAGGTATTACTGACGAAGGAATAATTAGTCTGCCCTTAAAAGCGCTTACAAAACCAACGGCCTGCTTATGCCACGAATCTTTTTTATCTGCGATCGCGTAAACAATGCCGGTATCAATAACAGCAGAATCTATTTTATAGCTTTTTTCCAAAGAAGTTCCTCGTGTCTTTCAGCAATATCTCTCTTGCCGCTGTCACCGATGCCGATAAAGGACAATTTCTTTTTCCTATGCCTCTTTTGTCTGATATATGCGTGTATCGCCTCCCTTATGATTTCCGCCGCACTCCTGTTCTCTTCTTTTGAAATTTCCTTGATCTCTTTTATTAAATTATCATCAGCAAATATGGTGGTCCTCTTCATGATCGCCTCCTGTCATATATATGATATATGACATAATAATTAATTTCAATAAATCAGCCTTCACAGGCGTCTATCCCTATTTTTTACGCTGCTCTGAGTATGTGTTGGACCTGCCAATCCGCAGATGAAGTCATGGAAGTTTCAGCAGCCTTTCACTGCACCATATGCGGACGACCCGCACCCTGTTTCTATCGCACCGGTACACGATCCGAAAAGGAACCCCATGGGGACGTTGTTGAATTAGTTGACTTATTCCGCTTAAGACGGATTGAGTGTGAGAATAGGGCTACACATTAACGGATGGGATGCACAATCAATCTCATCTTCTTTGACAACCTTTAACCCCTAATGCTACTTTAATTCAAATGTTAAACCGCAAAAAGACTGCAACAAGAATTCGTGTCGAAGATAAAAATAATCCCCTCTCGCCCCCCTTTGTCAAAGGGGGGATGGGTGAAGTTGATAGAAAGAAAATTGCCCAGCTTGTCATCGCGCGGCTTGACGGCGAGGACATTAAGAAAAAATTCAGATACTATGAGTCGCTCGTTAAAAAAGGCATTGGCGGGTTCATTATCTTCGGCGGCAAATTAAAAGAGGTAAGCAGTGCAATAAATAAATTGCAGGCCGTAGCTGAGATCCCTCTTTTCATCTCCTCTGACCTTGAGCAGGGACTGGGTCAGCACATAGAAGGAGGCACGCTTTTCCCTCATGCCATGGCTATCGGACAGGCGATCAGCCCAAAAAATAAAAAAGACGTCCGCCTCCTGAGAAAATCCATAAACATAATTGCGCAGGAATCAAGGGCTGCCGGTATTAATACAATCTTTGCTCCTGTGCTTGATGTAAACACAAATCCCAAAAACCCGATAATCTGCACAAGGGCCTTTTCTGACAAGCCGGAAAAAGTTGCCTGGTTCGGGAAAGAATTTATAAATGGATTTCAAAGGCATGGAATAATTGCATGCGCAAAACACTTTCCAGGCCACGGAGACACGATAAAGGATTCCCATAAAGAATTGCCCGTTGTAAGGGCAGATATGAAAAGACTTGAGCATATTGAGCTCTATCCGTTTTATCGGGCAGTAAAGGCAGGGGTCAGGATGATCATGGTCGGGCACCTGAAGGTACCTGCAATTGATGCAAAGCTTCCTGCGAGTCTTTCACAGAAAATTATGCAGGGACTATTAAGAGAAAAAATGAAGTTCAAAGGCCTCGTGATCACTGATGCAATGAATATGCATGCTATCAAGTTCGGGGAGGAACAGGCATGCCTTATGGCTTTGAACGCCGGAGCAGACATAATCCTTCATCCAGGCGATCCTGAGAAAATAATAGATTATTTAAGTTCCAGATCGGATGAGATAATGCAAAGGGTCCAGGAATCCTTTGATAGGATTATAAAAGTGAAAAAAGAATTGCACGAAGCACGAAGTACAAAGTACACAGTACGCAGTATCGGAAGCAAGTTAAATTGGGATACGGCACGAGAGCTTACCCGGAAATCAATTGGGATAAGGCGGCTAAACATCAAAAGATGTCATTCCCGCCCCCGACTACTACATTCGAGGGCAGGCTCCGGTGGGAATCCAGAGATTGGAATTGGATTACCGTTTTCACGGAAAACCCTGGATTCCTGCTTTCGCAGAAAAGACGTCAAAGGGCAACAAGTTGTTGTCCTGATCATTGACGATGATAATGCAAAATCAGGCAGACCTTTTGTTAATACCCTAAAAAAACGATACAAAAAAATAAAGACGCTTTATGTAGATAACAATTCTCAGCTGACAGACTCGTCACTCGTCACTCGTCACTCGTCACTTATTATCGCGGTTTTTTCAAAAATCTCCGCATGGAAAGGCAGGAGCGGATTAAGCAGGGAAATGAAGACGATCCTTAAAAGATCAATAAAGGCCTCAGGACATTCTATTGTGGTAGGTTTCTGCTGTCCCTATTCTCTCTCTGATATAAAAGCAGATACGGTTATTAATGCTTACTCTGGCTCTGAACTGGCTCAGGAGGCTGCGACAGAGGTTCTCCTCTGCCCATGATAAAATTATCAATTGAACGCGCTGCTCGTTTGCCTGCGCCCATCGCGCTTATCACAGTTGCAGCGCCTGTGGTTATATCGCCGCCGGCAAATATTCTCTCCAGATTTGTTTTTCCATCCCTGTCCGCAACAATATAGCCGTCTCCCCAGAGATTCAGACCTGAGATAGAGCGCACGAGTATGGGATTTGACCGCTGGCCGATCGCCATTATCACCTGATCGACCTCAATGACAAACTCCTCTCCTGTGGATTCAGGTCTTCTTCTTCCTGATTCGTCAGGTTCGCTCAACCGCATTCTTTCACACCTGATAGACTGCACCCACCCCCTGTCATCGCCGGTTATCTCCTTAGGGTTCGAGAGAAAATGGAATGTAATGCCCTCTTCTTTTGCGTTCTCGACCTCTTCATGCCTTGAAGGCATCTCTGTCTCGGTCCTCCGGTAAATAATGGAAACCTCTTCTGCGCCAAGTCTCAAAGCAGTCCTTGCAGAATCCATCGCAACATTTCCTCCGCCGACCACTGCCACCCTTCCGGCCTTCTTGACCGGCGTGTCATAAAGAGGGAAGCGGTGAGCCTTCATCAGATTGACCCTTGTGAGAAATTCAGACGCAAAATAAACATTGTTCAGATTTTCTCCGGGTATGCCGAGATACCTTGGAGCCCCTGCCCCGACCCCGATGAATATGGTCTCAAACCCCTCTTCAATAAGCTCGTCAATGGTCTTCGTCCTGCCGATGACCCAATTGACTATCATTTTCACCCCGAGCCTTTTGACATATTCAATTTCCCTCTGCACTATTTTTTTGGGCAGTCTGAATTCAGGGATCCCGTACAGAAGCACTCCTCCGGCCTCATGGAGCGCCTCAAAGACCGTGATGTCATACCCCAATTTGGCAAGGTCTGCCGCAACTGTAAGCCCTGCCGGGCCTGATCCGATGACCGCGACCTTATGGCCGTTCGCAGATTGAACCTCCGGCGTTTCTGTTTCTCCGAGCACCATCTCATAGTCGGCAACAAAGCGCTCAAGCGCGCCTATTGCAACCGGCCTGCCTTTTTTGCCCTTGATGCAATTGCCCTGACACTGGGTCTCCTGCGGGCACACCCTTCCGCAGACTGAAGGGAGGTTGTTATACTCCCTTATCTTCCTCAAGCCTCCGAGATAATCTTTTTCTTTTACAAAAGAGATGAACTTCGGTATATCGATCTCAACCGGACAGCCGTCAATGCATCTGGGTTTTTTGCACTGAAGGCACGATAGCGCCTCTTTCAGCGCCTGTTTCTCGGTCAGGCCCAGCGAGACCTCCTTGAAGTCTTTTTTTCTTTTTTCAGGATTTCTGAATCGCATATTAAAAACCGTGACGAGTGACCCGTTACGCGTAACGGGTAAAACATTTTTATAATTAGCTGTCTCGTTACTCGTTACTCGTTACTCGTTACTTGTATCTTCTTCTTTGTCAAAAACAGATGCAACGCCTGGGCTTCCTCTTCTTTATAAAATTTCAGCCTGTTTTCAAGTTCCTTGAAATCCACTTCATGCCCGTCAAACTCAGGGCCGTCTGTGCATGCAAACCTTGTTTTCCCGCCGATGTTCACCCTGCATGCTCCGCACATGCCAGTGCCTTCGACCATAACCGGATTAAGGCTGACAATGGTTTTCACTCCATATGGTTTTGTAAGCTCAGAGACCGCCTTCATCATCCTGAGCGGACCTACTGCTATAACTACTGCTACGGTTTTTTTTTCAATGGTTTCTTTCAGGGCCTCGGTAACAAAGCCTTTTCTTCCAGAGCTGCCATCGTCAGTAGTTATTAACATCTCATCCGCATATTCCCTGAATTTATCTTCCCACACCAGCAGGTCCTTGGTCCGTGCGCCAAGGATAACCGTGATCTTATTCCCCGCATCCTTCAATGCCTTCAGAATGGGATACAGCGTGGCCGATCCTATCCCGCCGCCCACAAGCACGCAGTGCCCGAATTTTTCTATTGGCGTGGCATGACCGAGCGGCCCGGCGATATCCCGGATCTTATTGCCCGGTTTCAGCATGCCGAGCGCCTCTGTGGTCTTGCCCACTTTCTGAAAAAGTAATGTGATCGTCCCTTTCCTCTTGTCAGAATCAGCAATGGTCAATGGGATCCTTTCGCCTTTTTCATTAATCCTGAGCACTACAAAGTTCCCGGCCTTTGCATGGCCGGCGATGTGCGGCGCATCAATGACCATCATATCCACTTTGGGCGCAATTGTATGTTTTTCTAAAATTTTGAACATGATTGTTTAATTTATAAAAAATCTCCCCTTACCCCTCTCGGAAACTCGGTACGAATCGACCCCGATGAGTCGTATTGACTTTACCAAAGAGGGGTACACGCCCCTTTAGCCACATCTCAATAGAGGGGACTAAAGGGGGATTTTCATTATTCATAAACCTTAATCCATCACGCTATGAGCAAGCGAGCTGACATATATTTTTTCAGCGCCTGCTTTTTTCAGGACCCTTGAACATTCCCGGACTGTCGCGCCGGTTGTAACCACGTCGTCTATAAGCAGGACTTTCTTTCCTGCAACAGGTCCCTTGTCTTTTACAGTGAAGGCCCCTTTTACATTTCTTCTTCTCTCATCTGCATTTAATCCCACCTGCGGCCTTGTATCCTTTATCTTCACAAGACAATCAGACATAAACGAAGTCCCTGCTTTTTTTGCCAGATATTTCGCGAGAAGGGCGGACTGGTTAAACTCCCTCTGCCTGAGGCGTTTTTCATGAAGAGGCACTGGCACTACAGCCTCAACCTGCGGCATTTTTACGCTCGCTATTATATCAGAGAGGGGTTTTGAAAGTCTTTTTATGCCGTAGAATTTCAGGAGGTTGATCGCCTTTTTCAGCGCACCTTCATAAAGCCCAAAGCCCCTCGCATAAATAAAAGCAGGTTCATCCTTCATACATTCTCCGCATATCGTTGAAACTTCAGAGGCAAGGGGCTTGCCGCATCTTTGGCACATGGGGCCTCCATAGGGAGAGAGCGTTTTCCAGCAGTCAATACATATTGGCGCTGTCTTATGGTCTTTAACAGGTTTCGTGCAGACCGGGCAGATCTCAGGGAAAAGGATGTTGAGAAATGAGTTAAGCATAATTTACCGGAACAACGACATATGCTGGAAATATATACTATCTGGTCTTATCCTCTTAACTGCCCATTGCCAAGGACAATGAATTTAGTGCACGTCAGTTCCTCAAGCCCCATGGGGCCGCGGGCGTGAATTTTATCCGTTGAAATACCTATCTCTGCGCCGAGGCCGAATTGATAGCCGTCATTAAGCCTCGTCGATGCATTGACAAGTACGGCCGAGGAATCCACTTCCCTCAGAAATCTCATTGCCTTTGCGTAATCCTTTGTGACAATGGCATCCGAATGAGCAGAACTATACTTTTCAATATGCCTCATGGCTTCGTCCATGTCTTTTACCACCCTGACATTCAAGGTCAGATCCAGATATTCCATGTTATAATCCTCTTCCTTTGCTTTTTCAGCAGAGGGGAATATCCTGCGCGTCCTGTCACAGCCTTTGAGCTTAACGCCGGCCTTTTTAAGACGTTTTAACATCATCGGCAGAAAATTCTTTGCTATCTTCTCATCTGCGAGCATGGTCTCCATGGCATTACATGTGCCGGGCCTTTGGACCTTTGCGTTGAAACAGATATCCTCTGCCATCCTGAGGTCAGCATCCCTGTCTACAAAGACATGACAGACCCCTTTATAATGCTTGAGCACGGGGATCCGTGAGTTTGCAGTCACGGTCCTGATAAGCCCTTCGCCTCCCCTGGGAATTATGAGATCTACTGTGCCCTCCAGTTTTAACATCTCCATCACAGCCTCTCGTTCCGCAGTGTCCAGAAAGGTAACTGCGCCTTCGTGTATGCCAGTTGATTTAATAGCTTGCCGCAGGATGCGGACTATTTCCTTATTCGAATTTATCGCCTCAGAACCTCCCCTGAGCAAAACAGCATTTCCTGCCTTAAGGCACAGACTGGTTGCATCCGCAGTAACATTGGGCCTTGATTCATATATGATCCCTATGACGCCGATAGGTACACGCATCCTGCCTACGGTCATGCCGTTGGGCCTCTTCCACATCTTTGTTATCTCGCCCACAGGGTCAGGCAGGCCGGCAACCTCGATCAACCCTTTAGCCATCTCATCTATCCTTTTTTCATTAAGGGTAAGCCTGTCTATCATAGCCACGGACAAACCCTTTTTTTGTGCGAGGGCAATGTCCTTTTTATTTTCCCTGATAAGACCTTTTGAATTTCTTTTTATTACTTCAGCCATCTTTATGAGTGCGCTGTTTTTCTGCTCTGAAGATATCTTTGCCAGAGCCCGGCTGCCTTCTTTTGCCTCTGTTGCCTTTTTGAGAACAAATGATTTTATATCCATAAAGCTCCTCCGGTTATATATGAGCGATTGATTTAATAATTTTAGCATATTTGGTCACTGCTCAGGTTGATAGTCTGTAGGTATTTAGTCGTTTAGCTAACAGACTACAGACTAATAGTCTAATCAACCTTGGTGGTTACCATAATTGTTTTGATTAACCCAAAAAAATGTGTTTGACAGCTCCGCCTGCTAACGGTTTCAGCTCCTTCTTTTTTGACACTAATCTGTTTTATAAACTAATATAGTAGGATATGAAAAAAATCAGGCTCACACAGAAAGTAAAGACAGGCGGCTGAGCAGGCAAGGTAGGTCCGGCGGACCTGCATGACATTCTGTCAGACCTTAAGATCACCAGGGACCCAAGGGTCATTATCGGTCCCGGGGATGACGCCGGCGTATGCATCTTTAATGACGGGGCAATGGTTGAAACAGTGGATGTCATAACCCCTCTTGTAGATGACCCCTATACCTTTGGCGCAATAAGCGCGGCCAATTCAATGAGTGATGTTTATGCCATGGGCGGCATTCCGGTTTCAGCGCTCGCGATCCTGGGATTTGCCTCATGTGAATTTGAGGTTTCAGTTATCAAGAGCCTGCTTAGAGGAGCTGTCGATAAACTCAGGGAGGCCAAGGTGTCACTGATCGGGGGCCACAGCATCGAAGACAGCGAATTAAAATTCGGCCTTTCCGTAGTTGGAAGCGTAAGCAGGGATAAGATCCTCAGGACAAACGGCGCATCAGCCGGGGATGCCCTTCTGCTCACAAAACCCCTTGGAACCGGCATACTGTCCTCGGCCTTTAAAAAAGGCGCAATAAAAAGTCCTGCCTTCAGTGAAGCGGTCTCATCAATGCTCACACTTAATAAGACCGCTTCTAAAATAGCCGTATTGTCCGGCTCCTGCGCGGCAACAGATGTTACCGGATTTGGCCTGCTCGGGCACTCTTTAAATATGCTAAGAAATTCTAAACTGGATTTTGTAATTAATTACGCGCAAGTCCCGCTGATGAAAAGGGTAATGGACCTTGCTCTCTCAGGAATAATCCCCAGGGGAGCGCACAGCAACCTTGAATTTGCCAGCAGCAAGGTTGACTTTCCGAAAGGATTTTCAAAAGAGAGCAGATTGGTCCTGTCCGACCCACAGACATCAGGAGGCCTGCTGATCGCCCTTCCCAAAAAGTATATGAACAAGTTTGCCCGGCTAGCAAAAAAGGACATGATGAGTTATTGGCTCATTGGAGAAGTTGCAGACGGGAAAGGAAGGATTGTTATCAAGTAGCCGCAGCCAACAGTAGGCGCTTTTAAGCGAGAACACGGATTTTGTAAATTTGAAATTGCAATTTGTAAATTTTAAATTGAAAATTTCTGCGGCCCAAAGGATTTAATTTCAGCATGAAAAAGATGATAGCAGATTACATGGAGAGCGGGTTTCTTGAAAACATCATTGATATGTTCAAACACGACAAGAGCCTGTATCTGATCTTGGGAGAGATCATCGGAGATGAAAGGGGCAGAGTCAGGCTCGGGGCTGTGGCGCTTGTCGAGCATTTAAAAGCTACTCATTTTGACTATATCCTGTCTGCCATTCCCGGAATCGTTAATGCCCTGAAAAACCCTAATCCCACTATCCGCGGAGATGCCGCCTATCTGCTTGGGATAATCGGCCATTCCGACGCATTGGCCCCGCTGTCAGAAGCATACAACAAGAAAGATGAGCATGAGGTCGTTAGGGAGACTATCAGGGAATCTATTGAGATGATCAAGAATCCTGAAAACCGCTATTAGCCGCTGATTTGCGCAGATCTTTAAAAGCTGGTCAGGGGTCATGTCGATGCGACTCGTGGAGGTTAGTTTTTTTACCAACCCCTAAGTTAGAATCTGTGTCTGCCGATCCAAAGGATCCTGTGGACAGGCAGATTCATTTGTGTTAATCCGTGGTTAAAATTGTTTTGTTATTCTGTTCATCTGTGGCCAAATGCCTTTATCGGGATATTGAAATTTTAAAGATTCCACATTATACCAACCTCTTTTTCACCGGAAAATATTATTAGAATCAGGCCAGTATAAGGCTTAATTTTGAGAGTGCAAGACCACCAAATACATTCCAAATTATTAAATAAAAAGGTATTCAGAAAGGAGTAACTATGCCGGTTTCAGTCAATTTTGATCTCAGCCCTAATGCGTTAAAGGTGCTTGAAAAGAGGTATCTGAAAAAGAACGAGGAAGGAAAAACAGTTGAGGCGCCTCAGGACATGTTCAGAAGGGTAGCAGGCACTATTGCATCAGCGGATTTAAAGTACGGCAAGGCAGAAGGTGAGATAAAATTATTGGAAGAAACGTTTTATGAATTAATGACATCTCTGAGATTCCTGCCCAACAGCCCGACCCTTATGAACGCAGGCAGGAGGCTGGGCCAGTTGTCCGCATGTTTTGTCCTGCCTGTTGAGGACTCTATGGAATCTATTTTTGAGGCAGTAAAACATGCTGCTATCATTCATAAGTCAGGCGGAGGAACGGGCTTTTCATTCTCAAAGCTCAGGCCCAAGGGTGACATCGTAGGTTCGACAAAAGGGATCTCATCAGGACCGATCTCATTTATGACGGTCTTTGATTCAGCCACAGAGGCGATAAAACAGGGCGGCACCAGAAGGGGCGCAAATATGGGGATGCTGCGAGTTGACCATCCCGATATACTTGAATTTATCACAGCCAAACAAACCAATACCAGGCTGAACAATTTCAATCTGTCTGTCGCGATCACTGATGCATTCATGAAAGCCCTTGATAAAGATGAAGAATACGATCTGATAAATCCGCATTCAGGAAAATCTACCCGCAGACTGAAGGCCAAAGAGGTCTTTAATCTGATCGTTGATAATTCATGGAAGAACGGCGAACCCGGGATTGTATTCATCGACAGGATGAACCATGACAATGCCACCCCGTCTCTGGGACAGATCGAAAGCACCAACCCCTGCGGCGAACAGCCGCTGCTTCCGTACGAGTCATGCAACCTGGGCTCTATAAACCTTTCCAGATTTGTAAGTTACAAGCATGGTTCTGACCCGGAGGCATCTGTGGCCTGGGAATCCCTGAGGGAAACGGTCCTGCTGTCTGTTCATTTTCTTGATAATGTCATTGATGTCAACAGGTATCCTGTCGAGAGGATAGAGAACACCACAAAGGCGAACAGGAAAATAGGGCTTGGCGTTATGGGCTGGGCCGATATGCTGATCCAGCTCGGGATACCATATAATTCTGTTGATGCCTCTATGCTCGGAACAGAGCTGATGAAGTTCATTCAATCTGAAGGCAGAAAGCAATCAGAGATACTGGCAGGCGAACGCGGGACCTTCCCTACTTTTGATCAAAGCATTTATAACGACAGAATGAGACTGAGGAATGCCACCATAACTACCATTGCACCTACGGGAACACTCTCGATAATCGCGGGCTGTTCAAGCGGCATAGAGCCTCTTTTTGCAGTTTCTTACGTGCGCAATGTCCTCGAAGGAACGAAACTCTATGAAGTAAATCCGCATTTTGAAAAGATAGCAAAGGAGAGGGGTTTCTGGAGCCGCGAACTTATAGAGAGGATCGCAGAGGCCGGGAATCTGCAGGATTTCAATGAAATACCTGAAGATGTGAAACGAATATTCACTACAGCCCATGATATATCGCCGCTGGACCATATCAGGATGCAGGCTGCATTTCAAAAGCATGTTGACAATGCGGTATCAAAAACAGTTAATTTCTCTCATAATGCTGAACCAAAGGATGTTAGGGATGCGTATGTCCTTGCTTATGGCCTGGGATGCAAGGGCGTGACCGTTTACAGGGACGGTTCACGCGAGGAGCAGGTGCTGTCAACAGGACAGACAAAGACAGACCACAAGGCACAGGCAGCCCATATAGAAAAAATAATGCCGAGGAAAAGGCCCCAGGTCATCAGCGGCACTACGAGGCTTATGGTCACAGGCTGCGGGAATCTTTATATAACCATTAATGAAGACGAGGATGCCAACTTATTTGAACTCTTCACCCAAATGGGCAAGGCCGGCGGTTGCGCAGCAAGCCAGGCTGAAGCAATCGGAAGGCTTGTGAGCCTTGCATTCAGGAGCAACATCGAACCGGACGAGATAACAAAGCAGCTTAAAGGGATAAGCTGTCACAGCCCGATATATGCCAATGGCGGCAAGATATCTTCATGTTCTGATGCCATTTCAAAAGCGATCGAGCAATACAATCACATAAACAAGACGAACAACGGCAACGGGTCAAAGACCCAGGTCAAGAGCCTCTTCATAGTAGGCGCCTGTCCTGAGTGCGGCGGCGCCGTGGAACATCAGGGCGGCTGCGCGGTTTGCAAAGACTGCGGATTTACAAAGTGCATATGATTTAAGATTTGTTTCTTATCTGCCACGAATTGGCACGAATAAGCGCGAATAAATAATTATATTTTTCTGGTTTATTCATATTCGTATTCATTCGTGGCTAATTAATCATTCCCATGTTAAAACCGGAAGAACAGTTTAAGATAATCAAAAGAGGCGCTTTCGAGATACTCCTTGAGAAGGAACTCCTGCAGAAGCTTCAGTATTCTTATGAAACAAAAAACCCCCTAAAAATAAAAGCCGGTTTTGATCCCACAGCCCCTGACATACACATAGGACATACTGTTCTTCTTGAGAAGATGCGGCAGTTCCAGGATTTAGGGCATGAGGTGATCCTGATAATAGGAGACCTCACCGGCATGATCGGTGACCCTACCGGCAGGTCTGAAATCCGCAAACCCCTGACAAGAGATGAGGTGCTGAAGAACGCTGAAACCTATAAAGAGCAGGTTTTTAAAATCCTCATTCCTGAAAAAACACAGATCAGATTTAACAGCGAATGGCTTGAAAAATTGACCCCTATGGAGATAATTAAACTTCAGGCCAAACAGACTGTTGCCAGGATGCTGGAGAGGGAAGATTTCAAACAGCGGTTTGACAACCATAATCCCATAGGCATTCATGAATTCATTTATCCCCTGCTGCAGGGTTATGACTCTGTGGTCTTGAAAGCAGATATAGAAATAGGAGGGACCGACCAGAAGTTCAATCTCTTGATGGGCCGGGAATTGCAGCAGGACTATGGCCTGCCGCAGCAGGCGCTTGTGATCATGCCTCTTCTTGAAGGCACTGACGGAATAAAGAAGATGTCAAAGAGCCTTGGAAACTACATAGGCATAACTGAAACGCCAAAAGATATGTTCGGCAAGGTGATGTCGATCAGCGATGAATTAATGCTCAGGTATTATGAACTGCTCAGCCGTGTGTCCGGCGATGAATTGAGCAAAATTAAAAATGGCATTAAAGACGGAAGTGTTCATCCCAAAAAAACTAAAGAATCGCTTGCGCTGGAGCTTGTTGAGCGCTACCACGGCAGTGAAGCAGCCTTAAAGGCCAAGGAAGAGTTTGAGCATATATTCAAGGACAGGGGGCTGCCTGATGACATACCGGTTTTCAAGATCAAGTGGGACTCAGATGTGTGGCTCCCTCAGATAATGAAAGATTCGGGCCTTGTCAAGAGCACAAGCGAGGCGATAAGGCTCATAAAACAGGGTGCTGTAAGTGTTGAAGGTGATAAATGGGACGAGCCTGATAAGAAATTACCACGCGGAGAGTATCTGCTTAAGGTTGGGAAGAGGAGGTTTTTGAAGGTGCTTGGGGAGGGATAAAACACATATAACTTAAGTTGAGCGATTCTTTTTTGTCATTCCGGCTTGTCCGGAATCTTCCATTGCTGTAACTATGATTTCCAATACCCAAACATCGGGCACAGGCAAGCGGGAATTACACATATAAGGTGATTATATTTTCACAACATGCTCTATGCCTTCATAGAAGGAATCGCTCAATTTAGGTTTAACAAAATTTGAACGGTATACGGCAGTCGTATATTACAATTGTATGCTTACAATATAAATAATATATGGTGAGAAGTGCTTGACAAAGATATTATTAAAATCGCCCACGATCGAATTGGCCTCGAAATAGAAGATCAGGCTGTTCTCTTGCGTAATGATATAACCCGGGTATTGACCGAGATGGGCGACATAGGAATAGTCGATTCTGGCGAAACAAAAACAAAAATTGTGACTCTATTCACGCAATCAATCAGAAACAGGGCGCAACTTGTTTGGCAAACACTCTTTAGATTTATTACTACTTCTGTCCGATAATCTTGCATCCGAACTAAAGGCAATTATCGAGTCATATTTGCCCGAATCACTCAATGATTTTAAAAGCATTATCGAAAGAAATGTTCCTCGATTTAGCACAGGTGCCATTTCTAATGTTGAAGATCTTGTATTTGCACGAAACCATGCTCTAAAGTCGATTGGGACCGAGCATCAGTGGTTCGATTCGTTGACTTCTAAGTTTTAGCTGATAAAGAATCCACGTTATTGTTTGACTCTAACGACAATGTGGGTTATTATAGCTATAAGTAACCACATTATTGGGAGGAGAGCATGAGAACAGTTCAGATGACATTGGATGATGACCTGGTGGCAGCCGTTGATTCGGCTGCAAAAAGACTGAAGACGACCCGTTCTGCTTTTGCGCGCAAGGCGTTAAGAGATGCAATTAGACAGTTGAATATCAACCGGCTTGAAAGCAAACATAAAAAAGGATACGAACAGCATCCTGTCGGCAAAGCAGAATTCAGCGTTTGGGAGTCAGAGCAGGAGTGGGGTGATTAATGCGGCGGGGTGAAGTAAGATGGTATAAGTTCAAAAACCCTGACAAGAAGCGTCCTGTGGTTATCCTGACCAGAAGTTCCATATTGGATTATCTGGGTGAAATTACAGTTGCGCCTGTTACTCCGGCAATCAGGGATATTCCGAGCGAAGTGCTTTTATCCCGTCAGGATGGGATGCATATCGATTGCGCTGTTAACTGTGATCATTTGCAGACGGTTTCAAAAACGAACATTGGATCGTTGATTACTACTTTATCAAAAAAGAAAATGTCTGAACTTCGGAATGCTATTTGTTTTGCATTAAACCTTTAACAAAGCCCAGGGTCAACTCCTGAAAAAACATTTTAATCTTTTCCCCATGTTGCACCGGATATTAGCTGCCTGATGTTTTTTGTCTCCATTGAAAATCAAACAAGGTCCATCTCCGCATATTGCAGGAGTTCCCCCATTTTTTTTAAAATCATCCCGGACCACTTCTTGTTTTCTATTCCTTCTTTTATTTCAATCAGTTATGCATTTTGCAGCTTTTTCCCTGGGGAACTCCTGCACATATTGCATTTGATTTATTTATTATATTTTAATTATAGTTTAAACTATAGATCGCATACAGGAGGAAAGCATATATGAAGAAAATATTTGTCATAATTGCAGCAGTTCTTATGATATTCGTTTATTCAGCAGCATTTGCCGGCAATGAACATACACCCGGCCTTGACAACGAAACAGGCCCGGCAGACATTGTGGTTGATGTTCTGCTTACAAGGCCGATCGGCCTTGTCGGCCTGGTGGCCGGCACTGCAGTGTTTTTTGTGACTCTGCCAATTGCGGCGATATCCAACAGATCATTGAGCCCCTCCTTCATTTTCTTATGCCGGGGCTTTCATCTCAGCAGGTAACCCTGCTTCACGGCTTTATCCGCAAATGCGGGCATATCATTGAATATTTCATTCTGGGAATTTTGCTGTTCAGTTATTTTCGCGGCGGATCAAATGAATCAAGGGCCTGGCGCTGGGCGCTCTATTCCACTCTCGTAGTTTTGCTTTATGCAGTAAGTGATGAGATCCATCAGTCATTTGTTTTATCAAGGACTGCTTCTGCGGCAGACGCAGTCCTTGATGCATCCGGCGGGACGATTGCGCAGCTGGTAAGCGTCATCCGGCATAAGCACAGGCTTGGGTAAATTTTGTATTATATTATCAGCAACTCATGCAGGAGGAACGATTAATATGTGTAAAAAAGGCGCATTAACTATTCTCATTATTCTGTGCATGATAATATCCACCCGATGCAATACTATGCAGGGTATTGGCAAGGATATTAAGGGTGCCGGTCAGGCTATCGAAAAGGCAGCTGATTAAGGAGGGACTTGGGATGCACTAAGTGCATATCCCAAATCCCTTTAGTGACTCTTTAATTTAAACTCGGGTGCTCCATCATCTTTACGAGGGCTTCTTTTACCTCGTCGCTGATAGCAGTAGTTCCGTCCATAGTGCCGCTTAACTTGCTTATGATCAGGTTTATATTATTGTGGTAAGCAAGCCCGGCGGCTTTTTCCTGCTCTTTAGTTGGCTGCTGACCCTCGCTCCAAAGAGACCATCTTGTGTTCTCGGCTATCTGAACATCTTCCTGCATACCCATAAATGCCGCAAAGAAGGCAGGCATGCCCATTTCGACATAATCATTCCGTGAGCCGGTTCCGGACGGGTAATCAGGATTATTCAGCCAGTTCATATTTGAAGGCACAGGCAGATCGGCGTCCATAGTACTCCTGTCATAAGACAGGTCTCCGCCTGCTGTAATTACTGATGCCACCCAGTTAACGGCCACAACCTGAGGTATAGGCCAGTTGACCATATTGCCATTCATATCCCAATATGTGCCCATATCAGGAGGGAGCATGTCTGCTACGAAGTCCGGGTTAACTGTTTGTATTGCAGCAACAACATTTGCCTTCATCACGGCGATGTTTGCGTCACTGTCGGCAATTGCGCTCTAAAATGTACTGAAGACTCCCTGATAGGCTGCGTCCATTTCAGACTTGATAGCCGGGGTCAGAAGATCAGGGCTCTGATAATACTGACCATACTGCTTATCGAGGTTTTGCATTGCCGTGATCATTGCCTGGACTGCATTATTAAAATCAGTTACCTGCTGACCTGAGGCATTTAGTGCGTTCAGCGCATTTGCATAACTGGTCTTAACCTTTACGGCTGCAATGCGCATGTGAAAATTGCTCATTGCCGCATCTATTACATTGCCGGTCGTACCACTAATTCCTGCAAAAGCGGCAGCGGCTTCGGGATTATTCTGTACAACATCGCCGGCTGCATTATGGGCGGCAAGAATCAGGCCCAGGTCAATGCCTGCTGCAACACCAGCGTCAATAAAGATGTCTGCGATCAGGCCTGCTGCCATTGCCATGTCGTCTTCAGCCTGATCCGGATTGTCAACTGCGCTTTTAAATAGCGCGGTAAAGTTGCTCAGGTCTTTGTTAGGCTGGTTGTAAACAAGCTTCTGCTTAAAAGTTGCAAGCTGCTCGGCTGACACCCCATTTTCAGTTAAAAAAGTCTCAAACCCGTTCTGTATCGCAAGCTTTCCCAAAATAGCTATATTGGCAACGTCGGCATCGCTTATATTGGGGGTACGGGTCAATATTAATCCATACGCCACCACGATCGGATCATCAGTGCCTGCGCCTGCCAAGGCCGCCAATATCATATCTGTCTGTGTGGTTGAAAGCTCATTGGCCCCTAATTCTCCTGAACCGTTTTCCGGCGGAGCATGGACAAATGACTTCCTGGCAATGTTATCAGATGAATCAGTAACTGTGATGACCAAGAAGTTTGTTGTGGGACTCGTGGGAACATTTGAAAAACTGAATGTAATTTTACCGTCTGAATCTGCAGTTGCAGATGTACTGTCTACCTGGGTCACGGTGCCGTCGCTGTTTACTTTAGACAGCGCTACACTATAAGTCTCTCCTGCTGTCAGTGCAGACACATGAGAGCTCATAAGGAATAATACGAGGAACATAACACCGCAGACTGCAAGACCAAATAATTTTCTTGAAACCTTCATTCTTTATCCTCCCTTTATTATGTTAATTCTTTAATTTAATTGCCGCTGCCGCTTACAGTACCGGTTCCAGTGCCGCTATTACTGTTACTGCTACTACTGCTGCTGCTGCTACTGCTGCTGCCACCACCGCTGCATCCGGCAAATGCCAGCAGTGCTAAAAGTGCTAACATACAGCAGCCTAAAGATATGATCTTTCCTTTCATGTCATTCCTCCTTATTGCTTTAATAAGATGTTAAAAACATCTTGACTCGTTAATTCATTTATTTATGATAAGCAGTCAGGCATACGAGATTATCATCGGCTATTGAGTCAGGAACTTAAGAGGTTAATTTAGTCTAAAAACTAATAACACTATGATTTTAAATATAACTATCAAGGGAATGTGATGCACAGCACATAAATCGCGATTTATTGATTCCCGGTATGATTTAAATCATATTAAGCTTTTCAAATGAGATATAGATTCTAATTATACATGGTGACATCACAAGAGCCGCATTATTCGTCATTCCCGCTTGTCGGGAATCTTTCCTAAAGAAGGATGCCGGACAAGCCGGCATGACGGCAATCTGCTATGTTATGCGGCATAATTTAAGTCGCTGTGTATAACAAACATTGCATAACATAAAAATGCTGAAAGGAGGTGTCGGGTAGATTAGCGTTAAAATAAAAATGATGTGAATATATTTTTTTAATCATGAAAGGAGGTAAATAATTATGACGGAAAAAACAAATAAAACTGCAAAAGAATCAAGAGATGTAGAGATGTACCGTCCGACAAACTGGCTTGCCCCGATCAGGCGGATGGAGGATTCGTTTGAAGACTTCTTCCGGAGGCCTTTCGGCCGGACCTTATGGCCGGGAATGCCAAGACTTTTTGAAGAAATGGAGCCCGTCCCGTCTGTGGATATATTTGAGGAAGGCGACGATGTTGTGCTCAAGACCGAACTCCCGGGCCTGGAAAAAAGCGATATTGATGTCAGCCTGACAGACAGCTCTGTTGTCATTTCAGGCGAGAAAAAGAAGGAAGAAAAAATAGACAGGAGGGATTTTTATTTGCATGAGCGTTCATTCGGGTCATTTTCACGCTCTGTGAGCCTGCCTTCTGATGTACAGGCAGACAAGGCAAAGGCCTCGTTTAAAAACGGTGTCCTTGAGATAAGGGTCCCAAAAACAGAGGAGGCCAAGAGGAAAGAGACAAAGATAAAGATCGAATAAAATAAAGTGAGGAGGAAAGGAATGAAGCCATTAAAAATAGGGATGTTGGCAGTATTTGTTATAGGTCTTACATTTACCTTCGCATTTGCGGGCGGCGGTAATGCAGAAAAGGGGAAGGCAATGTTCAATGATCCAAAATTTGCAGGGGGAACGGTGTCTTGCAATTCATGCCACCCTAATGGGAAGGGCCTTGAAATGTCAGGCATGCATGGTAAAAAAGAATGGAAAACACCGGTAGCGGTAATTACAAGCCTTGAAGACGCGGTGAATGTTTGCATAATGATGGCCAACAAGGGCAAGGCTATTGATCCAAAATCAGATGATATGAAGAATCTTATTGCCTATATCGAGTCTTTGGCCAAGGGACATAAACACGAGACAATGGAGAAAATGAAAGAGAAAAAGGAAGAGACAATAGAGAAGCTTAAAGAGCAGATGCCAAAAAAACCGGCCGGATATTAAAATGCTTTTTAAAGGATGGGGAATGATTTGATTCCCCTCCTTTAGTTTTTTCATCATAGGCCAATTAATAATCTTCATGGATTTTATGACCCTGGAATTCTGAGTATACGTTAAAAAATAAGGAGACGGGTATGAAAAAAATATTAATTAACTTCATGGTTTTTCTTATCTTTGGCCTGCTTCTCTCTACAAATTCTTTTGCCCAACGTGGAATGAAATGGAAGGGAAGCGGCGGCTGGGGAACAGATACACAGTATGGCAGGATGTATAATTTGAAAACTTTAGAAACTATCAGTGGAGAGATAGTTTCAGTAGAAAAAATGGCCCCTATAAAGGGGATGTATTACGGCATTCATATTATAGTAAAGACGGACAAGGAGACTATTCCGGTGCATTTGGGGCCGGGCTGGTACATTGAGAACCAGGATATCAAGATCGAACCAAAAGACAAGATCCAGGTCAGAGGTTCAAAAATCATTTTTGAAGGAAAACCGGCTATCATTGCAGCTGAAGTGAAAAAAGGCGATGAAACACTAATGCTTCGTGACGAAAACGGTTTCCCGGTATGGAGCGGATGGAGACGCAGATAAAATAAATAAAGTCCGCCCCAGTGTCATTTCCCGGATTAAGTTTTTCATAAGGGAGAAATATCACAAGCTGACAAATTCAACTTCCCTGTTTTGAGTATCAAAAATAATAACTGTTGCTTTATCCCAGAACCCATGAGCTGTCCCGGGGTTAAGGACGAGTGTATTTCCAATGGTCTTGTTGACGCATTCGTGAGTGTGGCCGCAGGCAACTACATCATATTTCCCGCATTCGATAAGGGCGTCTTTAAGCTCTCTCTCGGTTCCATGGTAACAGGCAAACTTAAGGCTGTCGGCCTCGAACTCATAAAAATCTCCTTTGATCTCGCCGCCAATTTCCTGAAATGTATTTATAAGCCTGAATTTGTCGCCGTCATTATTCCCGAATATGCCTACAAGCCTTGCTCCGCTGAACGCCCTGACAGAAGCGGGGTTTACATAATCCCCGAGATGGAGGATAAACTCGACATGTTTATCTTTGAAAATGCGGATGCCTTTTTTGATATTTTCAATATGGTCATGTGAATCAGACATAATGCCTATCTTCATAAAAAATTGTCCCCTGAGTGTCCTGTCTCGTAAATCTCTTTACATTTAAAATACTGCGAAAAATCAATATTGTCATTCCCGAGGTAGTAATCGGTAATCCATTGCCTTTCAAAAAAAAACCTGGATTCCCGCTAAAAACATGCGGGAATGACAGCTTAACCCACTTAAAACAAATGCAAAGAACTTACACTCTCTGAGCCAAGTTATTGACCATATTTATATGTGTTATGAATAAGCCATACTTCAAAAATCAGCGGTTGTTATGACAATATGTGCAATCGTGCTTAAGGTTTTTTTGCAGGCTCTGCAGCCGGAGCCGGAGCTGATGTTTTGTTCGCAGTCCGTTGAACCCTTTGAGCCCGCACCCCGCTCATGATCCTCTGCATCTCCCGGTCAAAGTCCTGATTAAAAAGCATGAGCCTTGCCTGTTCCTTAACGGTAAGGATATCCTTAAGCCTTTTCATCTCTTCGTCATTTACACTCTGCAGCATTTTATTGTTATCCTCAAGCCTTGTGATCAGTGTCTTAAGCTGACCGTCGCTCGCTGTATTGACTGTCTTTCTGAGTTCAAGCATATCATCTCCCATGCCTTTGGCAATGACGAGCCTTTTCTTGTCATATTCGTTTATTACGGGAAATACCTTTGCGGCGGTCTTTTCATTCATATCCAGCGCCTTTATCAGACGCCACATCTTAAGTGTCTCGATCCTTTTGGCCATATCTTCTATCTGGTTTCTTGCCTGAGGTTTTTGCGCATCGGTCTGAGCGCAAACACCCTCCACAGTGAAAATCGCCATACACAAAACAAACATTAATCCAATCATGCGGCTTCTCATAATACACCTCCGATTTTTATTTTCTGCGGCACATGCGCTTAATTGTATCATACCGGTCAATCAAAATTTGTAAATTACCATTCCAGTAAGAAGCTTTGGATAAAAGTATGTGGATTTTGGCGGCATCCTCTGGCCAGCAAGCGCGACCTCCTTGACATCCTTTATCCTGGTGGGATTCAGGAAAAAGACGGCCTCAAATGACCCTTTCTTAGCCCTTTCTACGGCAATATCAGGGTCCATTTCATATTCGTAATGTTCTATATTAAGCAGTTGTTCAAATATAAGCTTGTGGAGCACTGTGACATCGAGATTTTTCAGACACTCAGGAAGGTCCATCGCCAATTTTGAACCATTGTACGCCATAGTGTAATATGTGTTTGCGTTCACAAGGAGCAGCCCAAATGAATGTGCGCCCTTTTGCATTGCTTCAAACATCTTTTGCCGCACCTGTTTTTCGGACATGCCGTTAGAGTTAATTTTTTGTATATCGAAATATTTCCTCAGCGTGTCTTTCAGATTGATATCTGAGTTTATCTCAACGATGCGGTGAGTGGGAAGAAGGGTCAGGCCGTCATCTTCCATATCAGAGAGGAACATCAGCACGTAATTAAATGGTTCATCCCCGGTCTTTGAAACGCCGTTTTCCTCCATTTCCTTTTTGAATTTAAGCGCCGTTTCGTAGCGATGATGTCCATCTGCGATGAAAATGTCTTTATCTGACATCTCCTCCATTATTTTCTTCATTTCAGCACTGCCGCTGATCCGCCAAAGCCTGTGCACAAACCCGTCTCCATTGTTTGCCTCGATGAAAGGGGGCTCCTTGATGACATTTTCAAGGATCGACGAAGTGCCTTTTTCTTCGCTGCTGTAAAGTGAAAAAATGGGGCTGGTATTTGCTTCACAGTAGCGAAGGATGTTCATCCTGTCTGATTTGGGTTTTAAATATGTCATTTCATGCGGATGTATTTTGCCTGAGCCCAATTCTTCGATCTTTACTGCACCTAAAAAACCTCTCGTCTTTTTTTTATGGCCATTAATGACATAGCTGATCTCATAACAATAAAATGCCGGCGCCGGGTCATGGATCAAAACCCCTTTTCTGAGCCATTCAGATAAAAGGCCGGCTGCCCTTGTATAACGGTTTTCATTCTCATTGTCGGCATCCTCGTCCTTGCCGAAATCAATACGGATGATATTGTGAGGGCTTTTGCTGTAAAGAACATCTTTATATTCCGGGGAGACTATATCGTAAGGCGGAGCCATTACGGACGAGGCATCAACATTTTGGGGATTATACAGAACGCCTTTAAATGGAATTATCTCTGCCATAAATAAAATTAAAGATTAAAATTCAAAAAAATTAAGGAAATATTATTATAAATAATCTTTTTTTCCATCATTGCTGTCCACTATAGCTAAAATGAAAGAGGCCGAATGCTGAAAAAACACAATGACGACACCTTTAAAAAAAAGAAATTCATGCAATTGCCAAATATATTCAGCATTATGAACCGAAAAGATTTAATTTGCACAATGAGGTATGCCCTTTTAATTAAATCGTCGATTCATTGTGTTTATGAGGCTTTTGGCCTCTTTTCTAAATTTATCTCGGACACGTATGTTTTTTCATAATCTTGAATTTTGATTTTTAAGTTTTGAATTGTCTTGTAAAATGCACAGTATGTTAACATTGAATATTTGGGAATTTCAAACTTGCCGAAGAATAACCACTGATAAAATTAAAAACGAGTTTAGCCACGGATGCACACAGATTAACACAGATTCAAATAGTAATTAAATTAGGAGCTGGTAAAAAAACTAATCCCCAATCCTCGGACACGAGCCGCATCGACCTGACCCCAATCTTTTAATTATCCGTGCCAATCTGCGCCAATCCGTGGCTGACCTGCAGGTTACTGTTGCATTTCAAATGTTTTGAAATTAGAATAAGAAACTGTACTGAGGAACAATGTCTCTATCTAAAAAGATCACAGATTATCTCAAGCTGATAAAATTCTCGCACTCTGTCTTTGCGCTTCCTTTTGCGTTTTCATCAGCGCTTATCGCGGCAAATGGGATACCAGCGCTTTCGCAAATGCTATGGATAACAGTTGCCATG
>JACQXH010000216.1 GCA_016208845.1 Nitrospirota bacterium
CAGTAGTAATTGATTACGAGAATCTGTTCTATTCATCGCAAAACCTTTATAGCCGCTATCCAGACCTTGAATTACTGATCAAGCTCTGCAAAGAAAGAGGCCGTATTGCCTCTTGTCAGGCATATGCGGACTGGACCAAATTCCAGGACAAGATATCTGAGCTCTTCAAGGTGGGTATACAGCCTGTCTTCAGTCCTGTCTCAAGAACAGGGAAAAGCAGCGCAGATACGATCATATGCGTCCAGACCATGCGGTTATTCTACTCAAATCCAAACCTGGAATCCCTGCTGCTTGTCTCCGGCGACCGGGACTTTATCCCGCTTGTTGTGGAATTACGATCAATGGGCAAAAAAGTATTTATTATCGGCATCAGCGGCAGCTACTCTGAGGACTTAAAAGAGGTTTCTGACGACCTGATCCTGTATTCTCCGGAAAAAATACCTGATGCGTCTGTCATATCAAAAGGCAGAAAACACCAGATCCATGACGTTAAAGATCTACTTATTAAGGTTGTGAGTTCTCAGGATAAAGACAGTGACGGCTGGGTTAATCTTTCAGCTATCGGGCTCGGGATAAAAAAATCGCGGCCTGACTTTGACCACCGTATATACGGCTGTCAAAAACTGATCAACTTATTCCAGAAAATAGACAGCTTCGATGTGAAAAAGGAAGATGATACCCTTGCTGCCTTTGTAAGATTACGCACAAAAAAATAAATTCTCTTCTAAATCATATCCCTCAAAAACAAATTTAGAGAAGAGGCCAAAAGCCGCATAAGCACAATGAATCGACGATGTAATAAAAGGGCATACCTTATTTTGCTAATTTAGATCTTTTCGGTTCATTATGCTGAATACATTTGGTAATTGCATAAATTTCTTTTTTAAAAGGTGTCGGCATTGTGTTTCTTCAGCATTCGGCCTCTCTCATTTTAGATGTTTTGGACAGGAATGATTCTAAATGATCCCTTTTAAAGACGATAATCCTACAGCCACATTGCCATTTATTACGATCGGTTTGATAGTGGCTAATGCGCTGATATTTATCTATCAATTAACGTCGCCGGCCGGGCTGGAGAGGCTTGCGTTTGCATACGGCGCGATCCCGCATAACCTGTTAACATCTGATCTCACCAACCCTGTCCAGCCAATAAGCCCAGTCATGACCGTTTTTACATCCATGTTCATGCACGGTGGTTTTTTGCATTTGGCAGGCAACATGCTTTTTCTCTGGATATTCGGAAATAATATTGAGGACAAATTAGGGCGCATAAAATTTGTAATATTTTATCTCCTCTGCGGCACTGCAGCAGCTTACAGCCACGCATTGACAGGGCCTTCTTCAATGGTCCCTATGATCGGCGCGAGCGGCGCTGTTTCCGGTATTCTCGGGGCATATATTCTACTGTTCCCGCATGCAAGAGTTCATACACTTGTATTTCTGGGATTTTTTATCCAGGTCGTGAGGCTTCCTGCAATATTTGTCATAGGTTTCTGGGTATTAATTCAATTTGCAAACAGCCTGATAAGTCAAGGCGTTGCCTCATCAGGCGGTGTTGCCTGGTTTGCGCATATCGGAGGCTTTGCTTCCGGTATCCTGACAATAAAACTTTTTATAGGCGGTAAGAGACGATTTTAATTGCTACCCCTAATGACAAGCTAATACTCTACAGGATAAGCCGCTGGAATTTATTTTGGAACATTCTCATATTGAGTGGGTAGAATAATGCCTCCTCATAGCTCCCCTCCTAAAATAAGAGGGGAGCTATGAGGAGGTAAATAAAAGGAGAAATTTAATTATTAAGCAAACCACCCCTATCCCCTCCTTAACTAAGGAGGGGAGTTGCAGATATAAAATTAGTTGCGAAGAATCTGCCCACCCAATATGAGAAAGAAGCTTATTTTCCAATGGTCTTACTGTGTTGAATATCAATAATCATCGCATACTGGCAGAAAAATTGAATATTCTTGAAATAAATATAGAAAACAGCTATAATTAGCCATTATCAGTCTAAATAACCTGTTTTTTAGCTTTTTTAGGCCCTTGTTTTTAAAAATCAATAAATAGTATATTAGCACTCACCTCAGGTGAGTGCTAATAATCTCTAAACAAAAAAATACTTTAAGTAAATAACAGAAAGGAGAAACAGTTATGAAATTTAAACCGTTAAGAGACAGGATCCTGGTCAAGTACTCAGAAGAGACTGAAAAAAGTGCAGGAGGGTTATATATCCCTGACACGGCAAAGGAAAAACCCCAGAAGGGAGAGGTTATAGCAGTTGGCGCCGGCAAGGTAACAGATGACGGAAAACTGCAGAAGATGGAAATAAAGGTCAGCGATGTTATTCTGTTCGACAAATATTCCGGTTCCAAGATAACGATGGATAATGTTGAATATCTTATCATCAGAGAAGAAGATGTACTTGGCATATTGGAGAAATAAAATAAATTTAAAATATTAAGGAGGATGAAATGGCAAAGCAATTAGTTTTTGATGAGGCAGCAAGAAAACTTATTCTAAACGGCGTTACTCTTTTGACCGATGACGTAAAGGCAACGCTGGGTCCAAAGGGCAGAAATGCGGTTTTAGACAAAAAATACGGCGCCCCTACGATCACTAAAGATGGCGTGACAGTGGCAAAAGAAATAGAGCTGAAAGACGCTTATGAAAACATGGGGGCCCAGCTTGTCAGGGAAGTCGCGAGCAAGACTTCTGATATAGCAGGCGACGGAACAACGACCGCAACAGTTCTTGCATATTCAGTATATAAAGAAGGGCTCAGGCATGTCGTGGCAGGAGCAAACCCTATGGAAATCAAAAGAGGGATCGACAAGGCAATAATACAAGTTGTGGAAGAATTAAAGAAAATGAGCAAGCCGGTGCAGGAAAAGAAAGAGATCGCTCAGGTCGGGACCATATCTGCCAATAACGACTCTTCAATAGGAGACCTTATAGCAGAGGCAATGGACAAAGTGGGGAAGGACGGGGTCATCACTGTCGAAGAAGCAAAGAGCATGCAGACGACCCTTGATGTTGTTGAGGGGATGCAGTTTGACAGAGGGTACATATCCCCCTATTTTATTACTGATCCTGAGAGGATGGAATGCACACTTGAAGATGTGTTTATCCTTATTAATGAGAAAAAGATAAGTTCCATGAAAGACCTGCTGCCTATTCTTGAACAGACCGCAAAGCTGGGAAGACCGCTTCTCATTCTCTCAGAAGAGGTAGAAGGCGAGGCGCTTGCCACATTGGTGGTAAACAAGCTCCGCGGCACACTTCAGGTATGTGCTGTAAAGGCCCCTGGTTTTGGCGACAGAAGGAAGGCGATGCTTGAGGACATAGCCATTCTCACCGGCGGGACCCTGATCGCAGAAGACCTTGGCATAAAGCTCGAAAGCATAAAGGTATCTGACCTGGGCAGGGCTAAAAAGATCAATGTTGACAAGGAAAATACGACGATCGTAGAAGGCGCCGGAGATCCGAAGAAGATCGAAGGCCGCGTGAAACAGATAAAGGCGCAGATCGAAGAGACAACCTCTGACTATGACAGGGAAAAACTTCAGGAGAGGCTCGCAAAACTCGTCGGCGGAGTTGCGGTCATCAATGTAGGCGCTGCAACAGAAACAGAGATGAAGGAGAAGAAGGCAAGGGTTGAAGACGCTCTCCATGCAACAAGGGCGGCGGTTGAAGAGGGTATAGTCCCTGGCGGAGGAGTTGCGCTTCTGAGATGTCTTCCCGCATTAGATAAAATGAAGCTTGAAAATCATGACCAGCAGGTTGGTGTGCTCATAGTGAAGAGGGCCCTGGAAGAGCCCATAAGGCAAATTGTGGCCAATGCAGGGCTGGAAGGTTCTATTATAGTTGACAATGTAAAAAACAACGCCAGCAAGAACTATGGCTTTGACGCGGAAAAAGAGATATACGTTGATATGCTTCAGGCAGGTATCATCGATCCCACAAAGGTGACCAGGTCCGCACTTCAGAACGCTGCATCAATTGCTGCCCTGATGCTGACAACAAGCGTATTGATCGCTGATATTCCTGCGGAAGATAAAGCGCCGAAAATGCCCCCGATGGGCGGAGGCGGCATGGAAGGGATGTATTAAAAGACAGCCCATTACAGAAGTCTATTTAAAAAAAGGAGTGAAGATAATCTTCACTCCTTTTTTTCTGCGCAGAATATTCTCATTATCCTGAAGCGGCAATTCATTTACCACTGAGGCACAGAGACACAGAGAACTAAATGAGAAATAGGAAATAAGAAATTTGAAGAAAAAATCTCTTGTCTTTTATTTCTCATTTCTCACTTCTCGTTTTTTATTTTCCTCCGTGCCTCTGTGTCCCGGCCTGCCGGCAGGTCCGTGGTTAACTGCTTTTTATAGTATTACATGCTATACTAAGCCTATCCAGATTTGGCAAATACTTGACAAACGCCTCAAATCTGCTAAACTTTTTCTAATTAAAACTTTTTCTTGCAAAGAAGCTAAATTGAATATATATTTTATAGAAGCGAAATCTCCCGGAAGTCATATATTCAGCAGGACCCCCATTCCACGGCTTGGCGCTATCCTTCTGGCAACCATCCTTAAAAATAAGGGACACAGCACAAAGGTATTTATTGAGGACATCTCAATGCCGGA
>JACQXH010000205.1:0-921 GCA_016208845.1 Nitrospirota bacterium
ACCCGAAGGCCTTCATCCCCCACGCGGCGTCGCTGCGTCAGGCTTTCGCCCATTGCGCAAAATTCCTCACTGCTGCCTCCCGTAGGAGTCTGGACCGTGTCTCAGTTCCAGTGTGGCCGATCAACCTCTCAGTCCGGCTACCCGTCTTAGCCTTGGTGGGCCATTACCTCACCAACTAGCTGATAGGCCGCGGGTCCATCAAAAGGCGCCACGATTGCTCGCAGCTTTGATCCCAAAAAGTTTCATCTTGGAATTTTATCTGGTATTGTGCCCGGTTTCCCGGGAGTATCCCAGTCCTCATGGTAGGTTCCCCACGTGTTACTCACCCGTCCGCCACTAAGCCATTAATCCGTATTGCTACTTCATCATGGCCCCGTTCGACTTGCATGTGTTAGGCGCGCCGCCAGCGTTCGTTCTGAGCCAGGATCAAACTCTCAGATTTTAAAATAAAAAATTGACTTGCGGGCCTACTTCTTAATTTTCAAAGATCGGATTTAAAGTCTGTATGTAATTTACAGAATAAGCTGTAAGGTAATCTGCCTTATATTATCTTACCATATTAATACGAGAAAATAAAGATACTTGTTTATTCCCAAGATTTGAAATATAACATATGCAATTTAAAATAGTCAACATCTTTTTAATGCTCAAGCATTTTTGATGTTTTGCTCAATGCAAATATCATTATCGCCTGCCTCTTCGGAACACACGTTTAAGAGAGATAATCGAGAGAATCGCCTCACCTGCCGATAATCATGCATGAGGCATGAGGCCGCTTTCATACCTTCTATTATTTATTACTGCCGCTGCGATAAAAATGAACCTGCGCTTTTTCCATAGTTGCCAGACCTTCCCTGATAACAGAACCAACCACAGAGAGGAAGTTCTCAAGTTTCTCCTGCGTATCAACTATCTCAACAA
>JACQXH010000205.1:961-2860 GCA_016208845.1 Nitrospirota bacterium
TCAACTATCTCAACAATGACAGGCATATCCTCTGATAATCTCTCGATCTTGAATGTGTGAAGCCGGCTGTGCGCGCCAAAGCCCATCATACCTCTCAGCACAGTAGCGCCTGCCAGGCCCATCTCACGGGCTTTCAGGACGAGCCACTCATAAAGCAGCCTGCCGTCATGTTTGTCGCTCTCTCCAATGAATATGCGGAGCAGACATCCTTCCTCAGGCAGTGTCATTTCTTACCTCCATAACCAATATGCAATGCCCCTTCCGGCCCATACGCAGGTCAGGCAAATAATGACCTGGCCTAAAGCATTAAGTACGGCCAGGTTCGTCTCACCGTCATGCAATAGATTAAATGTTTCGTTGCCGAAAGCGGAGAATGTGGTAAATCCTCCCAGAAAGCCGATGATGATAAATGACCGTGAAAGATCGGACAGGAAACCTTTTGTCTCACCAAGCTGTGAAACAATCCCTATTATCAGGCATCCGATAGAGTTGACGGCAAAGGTACCGTAAGGAAAAGAAATGTTTCTGGACATGTTCTGAACAAAACCGCTTATTAAATAACGGGATATCGAACCCAGAAAACCACCAATACCTATTGTAATGATCTTAAACACGTAAGAATAACCACCCCTGATATTAAGATAGGCTTATTGTAGAACGGGGTCCTCCGATATATCAATAAAAAAATCGCAATTTTATTGCTCATACTGCTGTATCTTGCGTGTTATGCAAAAGGATGTCCTGTCAGAACTCCCCTTGCCCGCCATGGAACGACCGCGCCTGTTTCTTCTTAGAAAGGAGCTTTTTTTCTTCGAGCATTTTATCTTTTGCGCGTCTTGAGCGTTTGCGTTTCTGGCGCCTGATCTTTTCGATGCGCTGCTGCTCTTCGCTTTCTCTGCCCCTGATCAGGGACTCTATTTTTTTATAGAGGAGCACTCTGGCATGATAGCGGTTCAGTCCCTGCGAGCGTTCTTTCTGGCACTTGACCTATATGCCTGTCGGGATGTGCTTGAGATAAACGCAAGTTGAAGTCTTGTTCACATTCTGTCCGCCTTTGCCCTGAGAGCGGACGAAGGACTCTTCGATATCTTTTTCAAAGACGCCGAGGTGTTCCAGTTTATTCTTCAGCGCCTTCTCTTTTTCCGTACTTACGGGGAATATGCTCATACTTGTCCTCTGTTATGCAAATTATAACATTCCATGTTTTCAAAGAAAGAGATGCAGAAAGTTTTTATAAATAAACAATAGCCCCGGACATAGAGTTTGTAACTTGTAATAAATTGGAAGTTTTAAATTTTAAATTTACAAATTACAATTCTTTAAACCTCTGCTCTCTCTGCAAACTTGCTCTGACGATCACTCTTATTTACAATATCTTATACAAAAAGATATAATAAAATACATTTCATATCATTCTATGATTCCTTTTAATATTTTCATCTCCGCCTTAACCCAAGACACGCTCAGATGAGCCGGATCAAAGTATTATTGTTTGTTTTTATCATCCTGACTTTTATAGCGTCAGTCTTTATATTTGTTTTTTCCGGTAACAACTTCCTGATAAGAAAATGGAATATAACCTTGGACCCTCCGGGCTTTTTTGATGCACGCCAGATGGCCATGGCGTCTGAATCATATGCGAAGGGATATGATCCGTTAGTACAAAATTCCCAATATAAAGGCGGCAACCGACTCAATTATCCCAGAATCTGGCATCTCCTTTTTGCTTTGGGGATCAATCAAAGCCATACTAATCTTATAGGCGTTATTACCGTATTAATTTTCTTCATTGGCCTTGGTTTGTTCTGGTTCTCCAACAAGATAGATGATCTTACATGCTCAATTTTGTCTGTGGCTTTCCTTTCTTCGTCTGTAATGCTGGGGGTAGAAAGAGGGAAT
>JACQXH010000086.1 GCA_016208845.1 Nitrospirota bacterium
ATGTATCATAGTTTTTAAAGGAGGTGCGGATTATGTATGGACTGAAAAAAGGTATTTTATCAATTATATTAATTGTCCTCTTTCCGTTTATCGCCTTTGCTCAAACAGAAAGTAATACTGTTAAAAAAATAACAGAACCCGGTTATGTAACAGGCAAGATGGAATCTGAAGATAAGACTCTGGTTTTTGGCTATGCAGGTTTCTTCTCAACATCAGGCAGAATGCCGGACCCGACCAGGTTCTGGAAAACTCCCGACTATATATATACCCTAAAGGACAGCGGTGATTTTGATGCAAGAGTGCCTGAGGGAAAATACTATGTCATTGCCATAAGAAAAGTTAAAAAGGGGCTTGGCCCGCCGGAGACTGGCGACCACTTTTTCTATCTCATGGACGCCAAGGGGCCCAAGGCAATTGAGATCAAGAGCGGCATGAAATTGGATTTGGGGACCAACCGCACCGTTCCCGTCACTTTTGTTTCTGAGCAGGAAGGCATTACCGCGTTAAAGGGTATCATCACTGATGAAAAAGACAACCCTGTGGCCGGAATTCGTGTCGGCGCTTACAGTAATTTCACTGTGCTCGGTAAACCTGACTATATAGCAAATACATCTGACAAGGATGGACGATATGAATTAAGACTTCCTGAGGGAGGCGGTTACTATATAGTGGCGAGGTCAAGGCCGGGCGGGCCTCCGGTTTCAGGCGATTACTACGGAAGAGTAGGAGAAGAAAATAAGCCCGTAGTAATTAAAACAGGACAAATTGTAGAGCTTAATATTAAGGTGTATAAACTTAATTGATGGCTTTGAACGATTAAATGCAATTCACCACAGAGGACACAGAGCGAGGCATTATTAATAATAGAAGAAAGAAATATTTTCATTACGTTTCTCTGTGCAGTCTTTTGTGCAAAATAAATTCATATTACATAAGCGACTTAGCTTATGAGAACACAGAGGGTTATTTATATAACCAACACTTTATTAAATTCAGTTTTTATCTCTGTGATCTCTGTGGTTTCTTAAGTGAATTTTTCATGTTATCCGATATTTTTCACCATTCAGGAAAGGAGTCTGGCAATTGAAAAGAAAGATTAAGTATGTCACGCCAAAAATTGTTGGAAGCGCCGCAGTGCATCCCTGTTAATTGAAATAGGGGAAAAGTTTTGCTAAAAAACTAATCCTATTTCGTGCGGCTTTTGCTGTCTGGATTTACAATCTGCAATGAATATAAAGGTTAATATCCTTATTATCCTCTTTTTTCTTGTCGCGAGTTCTTCGACAGCCTTATCGAATGTCATTTCTGCCGATACTGTCTGGAGCGGTGAAATTACTGTTGAAGAAGACATTCTTGTGCCTGAAGGCATTACGCTCACTATATCATCCGGCACGAAAATAAATATCATTCCCTCCGACAGTTCGAGAAGCAATCCCGAGTATCTCTCATCACTGACCGAAATAACGATAAGGGGAAGGCTTGAGGCCAAAGGCAGCAAAGATGCTCCTGTTTTATTTCATATCAAAGAGGTGAAAGTATCAGATTCATGGGCTGGTTTAATAATTGACGGAGGGTCTGTTCATTTAACATCCTGCAGTATCCAGAATGCAGAAAGCGGCATCCGCATGATTGAAGGCCGTCTCGATCTGGAAGATTCTGTTTTGAGCGGGAACCAATATGGCCTTGTAGCGCAGGGCAAAAAGGCGGTCCTGGACATTAATAATACGGAGATAAAAGAAAACGATTTCGGCGTATTTTTATTTAATGGGGCTCAGATCACCGGCAAAGACAATTTCATCCGGGACAATAAGAAAAAAGATATTTATTCACCTGCCTTATTGAAAAATTATACGCCATCTCTGAAAGAGTATAAGGAAGAGGAAAAAGACATAAGCGGAAGATATGGAGATGAAGTTCTGCAGGGCAATACGGTCTGGCGCGGGCGGATAGAAATAAGCGGCCTTATCCGCGTCCCTGAAGGGGCGAGGCTGGTGATAATGCCCGGGGCGGTTATTGAGTTCACGAAGAAAGACTCAAATAACGACGGTATAGGTGAAAACGGCCTAATGATACAGGGAGTTATTATTGCAAAAGGCACAAGAGAAAGACCGATCATTTTCAGGTCGGCAGAGAAGTCTGAAGGAATGGGGGACTGGGATTCGATAAATATTCTGAACAGCGACGGGGCGCAGAACCTCATAGAGTTTTGCCAGATAGAAGATGCTTACAGGGGGCTTCATTTCCATTTTTCAAATGTGATCGTCAACGGATCTGTCTTAAGGAACAATTACAGGGCCCTGCAGTTTCAGGAATCCGTAGTTGAGATCAGAGACAATTATTTTTACGAGAACAAGGGCGCGGTTCAGGCGAGGGATTCGGAGGTTTTGTTCACAAAAAATATTATTTATAACAATTATTACGGCGCTAATTTATTCCGAAACGTTGTTAAGGCAAGGGCCAATAGAATTTTAAATAATTTAAATGAAGGCATGAGGATAAGAGAAGGATTGCCGTCAATCGAAGAAAACCTTATCGAAGGCAACAGGCAGGGGCTTATGGTGTCCGATTCTGTGCGCGGCGCATTGGACCTCAATGTCATTACCCATAATCTTGAATCAGGCATATCCCTGAAAGGCGCCGGCAACCTTGAAGTGAAAGGGAATTTTATCCAGGGCAATGGCCTCAACGGTATAAACATTCAGGATTCAGGGGCAGTGATAACAGGCAATAACATTACAGGAAACGGCGAGAGAGGGATCGGCATCGTTTCCTTTGAAGGGATCATAACTGAGAATAACTTAATTATGAATGGCACGTATGCGATAGGTGTTGAAGGCAGTGTGAACGTCTCCGCGCCGATGAACTGGTTCGGCAAGGGCGATGCAGAGCAGATGATCTATGATAAAGAAGATGAGCCTGCCCGTGGAAAGGTGGACTATCGTCCTGCAAAAGAAAAGCCTTTTGTTTTTGCATGGCCTCTAAAAGACATAAGCGCTGATGTCACATGGCACACCGATACCGGCATAAGCGAAAACACGACTGTAAATTTCGGCGCAACCCTTGTACTGACTCCCGGTATAAGGATCTTATTTTCTAAAGACGCAGGCCTCGATATAAACGGCAGAATTATTGCGCAAGGAAGAAAAGATGAAAGAATCGTCTTCACTTCCGTTAAAACAGGCGATGACAGCAGATGGGATGAACTTTTGCTTAATCATGCGGATGGCAGTGTATTTTCATACTGTGATTTCGAGAATGCCGCATGGGCGATTCACAGCCATTTCACAAATCTCAGCATTTCGGACAGCCGTTTTAAAAATAATCTTGGGGGCCTAAGGTTCAGGAGCGGGCCTGTTGAGATAAGGCGTTCATTATTTGCAGAAAACAGCACCGGCATAAGGGCCTATTTCGGCAATGCCATGATAAAAGAAAATGTTATAGTAAATAATGAAACAGGCATATTCGTAAGGGAAAGAGGAGACGGCTTGATCATAAGGAAAAACAATATCTACTCGAATACAAATTACAATATTCGGAGCGGCGATTTCAATGCAGATGACATAGATGCGCGTGAGAACTGGTGGGGAACCCAGAATCCTGCGGAGACCTTTTTTGACGGCAGGACCGAGGAAGGCATAGGAAAGGTTATTTATGAGCCTTATTTAAAAGAGCCGGTAAAGATAGAGTTAAACGGATCGGATGTCGGGTTTTAAAATTTTGATTCATTCGCAATAAAAAGTAGAAAATATAAAAATAGCACTTAAAGATAGATATGACATACAAGTCTTTGTCATTCCGACTTGTTCGGAATCTTTATTTGGTTATATGATGCATAAGGAAAGATTCCCGACAAGCGGGAATGACGTTCCTGTGGGGGGGGGGATACATTCTATATGACAAACCAACCTCTTTCAACTAAAACACAAGGAGGGAAAGATTTATGGCAAAACTTTATATTTCTCTGATAGTAGCAGGCTTGTTATTTGGTTTTGTTTGTTTGTCATTTTCCGCTGAGACCGTAGTTTTCAAGGGTAAAGTGATTGATGCAGAAGGAAGGCCTGTTAAAGGCGCCGAGGTGTTCCTTTATGACAATAACAACATACGAAGGCCTGCTGATTTTATTTCTTCAAAGACAGACAACGAGGGCCGGTTCAATATGGCAGTGCCACCGGGAAAATATCTGGCAGTATCAAGGCTCAGAAGCAGTGAAAAATATGGCCCTCTCCTGCCCGTCGATAAACATTCAGGCGAGCCGGTTGAGATTGAGCTTGAATTAGGCAAGGAAATTGCATATGAATTTAAGGTATCAAATCTTAAAGAGGCTGCCGAAATGATGAGGAAGAATCGTGAAGATTTCTTTAAGCTTTCAGGGAGGGTCCTTGATAAAGACAGCGCGCCCGTGAAGGATATTTATGCATTTGCATATACGGGCCTTGAGCCTTCGGAAGTACCTGATTATTTGTCTGCGTGGACAGACGATAGCGGCAATTATACGATATTTCTTCCGGCTGGTGAATATTCTGTAGGATACGCCTCTGCATTTCCTTTGGACAGGGTAAATATATATAAAAAGATCACTGTCACAGGTGACAATATCAATTTAGACATAATAATTGATCTGAATAAAGCAGATAAAGAAGCTGGCGCAGGAGAAAAGAAATGAGAAAAATACTGTTTTTCCTTATTGTCTTGTTTTTCAGCTTATATACAGGGTCATCTGCGTGCGTAGGAAAAGTCCTGAATATCGGGATAGTCGGCTCTTTTAATGACAGGCTGCTGGCAGAAATGAGGCCGTCAAAAAGGATGAGATCGGCATCATAATAGAAAATACCGGCCATGCGATGAGCATGATCAAGATTTTCGAAAGCGGAAACGAAAAGAATGACTACGACATCTCCAAGAAACAATACAAGGACAAGTTCAACCTGACATGGCTGATGCCTTTCGGCGCTATGACAGAAGGCAGGGAAAGCCTTTACTATTCTCCGGTAATTACCGAGTACGTGCTTGTTAATTTTCCGGTCCTGCCGAGGGTCCTTAATAAACTGAAAGGCATCTCAGAAGACAGAAATTTCAATAAATTAATTGGGTCTGCAATATCCGGAGACAAGATCAGGGCGGCAGCAAAAGATTTCCTGAAGCAGAAAAAACTCATATGATGAAATGCAAAGTGAATTCATTGCTGTCCAAAACAGCTCATAATGAGAGAGGCTGAATGCTGAATAAACACAATGCCGACACCTTTAAAAAAAGAAATTTATGCAATTGCCAAATGTATTCAGCATTATGAACCGAGAAGATTTAATTTGCAAGATGAGGTATGCCCTTATAATTAAATCGTCGATTCATTGTGTTTATGAGGCTTTTAGCCTCTCTCATAAATTTATCCTGGTCAGGTATGAAGAGAATTGAAGTCTCAGGAGAGGGGAATTAAATGGTTTATCAAACTGCTTGCATCAAAAGAAACCATGATAACGCTCCTTACAGCCTTATGTGTTTTGCTCGCCGTCACGACCTTTTCAGAGAATGCATATATATGGAATATTATCAGGATATTGTTCGGCCTTACGGCCCTGAACCTCGTTCTATGCACATGGCAGAGAATAAAAGGGCTATCAATGCCGGTGCTGTTTATGCATATCGGCGTGATAATTACTCTTATCGGCGGTGCGATTAGCATATTCGGATTTGTGGCTACAGTGAATATTTATGAAGGTTCTAAGACAGATATGGTTTATCGATGGGACATAAAAAAAGATGCCTCCATCGGGGCAGGGATAATGGTAAAGAAACTGCACGAGGAATATTATCCGGTAGCGATAAAAGTAGGCGTTCTGAAAAATGGACAGAAATATAACCTCTTTATTCTAAAAACAGGTGAGGTATTCGATCTTGATAATTACAGAGTACATGCCGATTCGCTGGACTTTCAGACCGAAACTCTCAGGCTCAGCATTTATCTCAACAGTGAATATTTAGGCTCTGCCGACACGTCAGGGATTGTAGATGTGAGGGCTGAGTTCCCTTATGAGTTCAAGCTTGTGGCATATAAGGATCCTGTGATCAAAAAGGCATGGGTGGACCTGCGGCTTATATTTGTGGGATTGCAGATCACAAGAGATCCCGGACTGCCCTATGTTTACATTGGATTCGGCATCACAGCATTCGGAGGCGTATTCTATATATTAAGGAGATTTCGTGGTATCAGGTAAACTGGCAACACCCGGCAAAGATGGAGAAATGAAACGGAGTCAGATAATCCTTCTGGCACTTCTTGTTTTTATTATGTCCTGCACTCAACCTCCTGCAAAAGATGAGAAGCGTACTTATAAGATAGGATACATGATCTGCAACAGCGAACAGGAGACACTGCACCGGTTTAAGCCGCTCACAGCATATCTGGGCAAAAAATTTGGCGTTAATTTTGAGGCCGTTGCCATTGACACCACTGATTTCACAAGGCAGGCGGACAGCCTGGATTTTACGCATACCAATTCACTGCTTTATATCATCATGAACAGAAACTACGGCGCAGAGATCCTTACAGCAGAAAGATCAGGCTCACTTGGCGCCAGGGCAAGAGGCATTATAATAACACTGGAGAAAAACA
>JACQXH010000191.1 GCA_016208845.1 Nitrospirota bacterium
AAATGGTTCAAATTTGAACTATTTTGGACTTGTTATATAGAAATCCGCGTCAATCTGTGTAAATCCGTGGCTAAATACTTTTTTCAGATTAGCAGGCCCCTATTTCGCATGGCATTTTCTGCATAGATCGAACACGTTCTCTGCTTCAAAGGCCCATAGTTTTGGAGAATCAGAGGCATGAGCGGCGTGACAGCTCGCACACGAAAGCTCGGCGCCTTTGTTAAAAGGATCAGGCACGCCGTGGGTCGGATGGTCCTTTTTGTTGACATACCCTCCGATTATGTGCCTGCCGCTGCCTTTGTCCGAGTGACAGCTTATGCATAAAAGCCATAAAGGCCTGACGAGTTCATAAGTGTTCTCAGATGCGTGTGGATTGTGGCATATTACGCATTTGCCGACAATGAAAGGGCCGTGAAAATACTTCTTTTTGTCCCATATTTCTTTTTGCCGTGAATGGCACTGAAAGCACATCTTTGTATCAGGCTTGTCAACGGAGTAAACGGGTTTTGCCTCAGGGTCATGACAGCCGAGGCATTTCCACGCGGCAGCCGGATTGTGAACAAATGGGTAGGATGTCATTTTCCTGTGACATGAATAGCATGAGGAAGAAGACACAGGCTCTGCGTTCTCGCTGGAATTATCTGCCGATGGATCTATCTCCGCAGGCGTCTTATCATATTTGCCAGGTTCTAATCTGTGACAGGCAGAACACTCCGGATGTTTCTCTGCATGGAAATAATTTCTATTGAAACCCGGGGGCGGGTCTTTATGTTCGCCGATCAGTTCAGACCTGCGGAAAACCATAAGACTGACTGTATCTGCGAGCCGTCCTTTTTTCTCAGCGGTTACTTCTATTTTATTTACCCCTATCTCAATGGGAACAGTAAAACACGCAAACATGCCGCTTACTGCAATGCCTGCCTTTCTCTCATTATTGACCATTACGATTATCAAATCAGCTGAATCCCGCGGCATGCTCATGGAAATGCCCAAAAGGCCGTATTCCATAACAGTCTTGTCCGGAGGGTAATGAAGGGTCAGGATATGCTGGCTGACTGTTTGAGATGCATAGATCATTTTAGAATTAATGCATAGCGCAATGATCAGAACAATAATGTGAAAGGTCTTCTTCATTTTTTTATCCTGCAGTATATATTTTGCCACAGATTAGGACAGATTAGCAGATTTACACAGATCTGTCTGCTTAGGATAGGCAGGTAACCACTAATAGAATAAAAAATAATTATTAACCACGGATTAACACAGATCAACACTGTCCTGCCTATCGGCAGGCACAGATTTAAGTAAGGGCAGGGATTAGGTGTTGGGAAAAAAATAATCCCCGGTCCTCGGACACGAGTCGCATCGACCTGATCCCTCACCCCTGCCTTTATAATCTGCGCAAATCAGCGCCGGCCCGCCTTTTTTTAGAATTATTCCCTGCAAAGTCACCAAGAAAAAAATATGTAATTTTTTATTGTATAATAATTCCGAGGAAGTCAGTATGTATATTCATGAAAAAGAGACATTGAAACGCATCATAGAACTGTTTAAGGATGAATTCCATGAAAGGATAATTTCTGTATATGCCTTTGGTTCAAGAGTAAGACGCAACCAGGGCGAATGGTCTGATTTTGATATACTTGTGGTTGTGAAAGACAAGGATCCAGAAATTGAATCCGAGCTTATGAGTATTATTGTAGATGAGGAGATAAAAAGCGGTTTATCATTTACACCTGTTATAAAAGATTTAAAAGCATTTGAGATGGAAAAAAAATTCAAGACGCCATTTTATGAAAATATTATCAGAGAAGGGGTTTTGCTATGACCCTTGAAGCACAGGATAAAAAAACGCTTAGTGATATCAGGATGTCTAAAGCCTATAAATATTTAGAAGACGCCGGCGCTAACTATAAAGACGGCAGATACAACACATCGATAAACAGAAGCTATTACGCGGTATTAAGCGCCGCAAGGGCAATTTTAATTCTTGAAGGTGTAAATCCGGAAACTCATGAGGGTACAGTTACAATGCTCAGCTTAAGATTTATCAAACCGGGTCTCCTGCCGGTTGATGTTATCAAAAAATTTAAAATTTTACTTTCAAGAAGAACTGACGCTGACTATGGAGATTTTGAAGTTATTGATAATCCTGATGCCGCAGACTCTATCAAACTTGCTGAAGAAATTATTAGAGCAATAGATAATGCAAGAAAAACAATGTATTGATCCTGCCTTGTTTCTATCGAAAGCGCCCACAATGCCAAGAGAATAAATTAACCACGGATTAACACAGATCAACACAGTCCTGCCTATCGGCAGGCACAGATTTAAGAAAGGGCAGGGATTAGGTGTTGGGGAAAAAATAATCCCCAGTCCTCGGACACGAGTCGCATCGACCTGACTCATGCCTTTATAATCTGCGCAGGTCAGCGCCTCTCAGAAGCAGGATTAAGTGCTTTTGGGGGATAATAACTTATTTCCCGCCTTCTGGTTTTAGCGGCCGCATTGGGCCCACTCTTTCTTTTGGATTATGG
>JACQXH010000192.1 GCA_016208845.1 Nitrospirota bacterium
AATCTCTTTAGTTCTTTCTGCTTTAACATGAAAATGTCCTTTCCCGCCATCCTGCCTCCTTATCAAAACAGGCAGTTTAGCACTTCTTGAACCGGACATTTTCATTTTGCTCATACCAGACATTTTCACTTTGCTGTTACAGGGCGTGCAACAGATTTTTTTAAATTGTAAATTGGAATTTGTAATTTATAAATTTAAAACTTCCGTCCTCGGCGGGTCCGCTCGAAGAGCCGCCGTGGAGACCTGTGGCTGAAAAACCTGCCTGTCCAATTTAAAATTAATTTTCTCTGTGCGCTGGTTCATTTCCTGCAGATATCAATAAGTGTTAAGATATATAAATTGAAAATGCCAGGGACATGGATCAAAATATCAGGCGTTCTCGCCGTCCTGCTGTTCATACTGCCATCTTGCGTGCAAAGGGAAATTAAACCTTCATCAAAACCGGCAAAGATAGCCCTGGTGCTTGGCGCAGGGGCTTCAAGAGGATTTGCTCATATCGGCGTGTTAAAGGTCCTTGAATCAAACAACATACCGATCCACATGATAATCGGGACGAGCGCGGGAAGTTTCGTGGGAAGCCTCTATGCCTATGGCTACAATGCGTTTGAACTTCAGAAAATGTCCTTTTCAATGGAAAAAGGCGATATCATTGACTGGACGATCCCTGATAATGGCTTCATCAAGGGTGAGAAGCTTGAAGAATTTGTGAACAGGAACTTAAATAATTCCCTCATAGAACAGCTCAAGATACCCTTTTATGCGATCGCCACAGATGTGCAGAACGGCAGGGAAATTATTTTTGAATCAGGCAGCGCAGCAACGGCAGTGAGGGCCAGTTGTTCTATACCCGGGATATTCAGGCCGGTCAGAATCGGAGGAAGGATGTACGTTGACGGCGGTGTTGTAAGCCCGGCAGATATTGTGATAAGGCCTGATGTGGGCAATATTGCGTCAGGTGATTTTTCAAAGAAAAACGAAGCTGTACTTGAAGGCGAAAAAGCTGCGCTTCAGGCTTTGCCTGCTATAAACGACTTGATAGCCAGGCTCAGACAGGAGGGAAGGCTATAGGTGCTTTATTAATTTTGCACTTTACAATTTACAATTTACAATTTACAATTTGCAATAATATTATAGTACATATCTCTCTGAACGGGTTTGAAACCGGCAGCCTTAATTGCATTTATGATATCCGTGATCGATACCCTGTTTTTTACTCCGGCGGCTGCTACAACGTTTTCTTCTATCATGGTCGAGCCGAAGTCATTGGCCCCGAACCTCAACGCAACCTGAGCCATCTTAAGCCCCTGTGTAACCCATGAAGCCTGTATGTTCGGGACATTATCAAGGTATATTCTTGAGAGCGAGAGCACCCGGAGATAATCAACGGCAGTAGCAGGAAGCAGTGACGAGTGACGAGTGACGAGTGACGAGTTTAATTTTGAATTTTTAATTTTGAATTTTAAATTTGCTTCTGACCCCTGACCCTCGGAATCTCGGTACGAATCGGCCCCGATGGGTCGCATCGACCTGCCCCCTGCCCCCTGCCTTTTACCCCTCGGAGAAGAGTCGTATCGACTTGCCCCCAATTCTGTGTTCCCCGGCTGGAAACTCCACGGAATGAATGCAGTAAAACCATGCGTCTTATCCTGAAGTTTACGTATAGCATCAAGATGCTCGATGATATCTTCCGGCTCTTCTATGCTCCCGAACATCATGGTCGCGGTGGTCTTCATTCCGGTTCCGTGCGCCTCTTCCATTACCTTCAGCCATTGTTTGGCCCCGATCTTTTTAGGACTGACTATTTCCCTGACCCTATCGGACAATATCTCCGCACCACCCCCGGGTATGGAATCAAGACCGGCTTTCCGAAGAATTTGCAAGGTGTTCTTTATTGAATATCCAGCTTTATCAGCGATATAAGTGATCTCCGGCGGCGAGAAACCGTGAATGTGAATTTTGAATCTCTGCTTGATGTCCTTTAAAAGATCAACGTAATAATCGATATCAAGCCTTGGATGAAGCCCGCCCTGTATCAATATTTGCGTCCCGCCGAGGGAAATGGTTTCCTTTATTTTATTGAAAAGATTTCGTTTGCTTAATACATAAGCCTCAGGGTCATCTTTATCACGATAGAAAGCACAGAACTTGCATTTGTTGATGCAGACATTTGTGTAGTTTATATTACGGTCAATGATGAAGCTGACATTTCCCTCACGATGCAGATTCTTCCTCATATTGTCCGCCATCTGACCAAGGCCAAGAGGATCGGCAGATTTAAAAAGAGTTAAGGCTTGTCTTTTTGTAATGCGGTTTATGTCCTTTTTAAGATTCTTCATTATTTAGATGTTGACCTTCAGCTTTGGACAGGCCTGTAAAACGAGTCCCTCTCCACCGGCACCTTGCCGGCCATCTCGATCAGATTTATCAACTGCTCACGTGTCATGGAATTGCCGGATAGTGCCCCTGCTGAATGTGTGATCCTCTCTTCAATGATCGTGCCGTCCAGATCATCTGCCCCGAACATGAGGGCCAGCTGTGCGATCTTCTCAACTAACATTATCCAGTACGCCTTTATATGGTCGAAGTTGTCAAGGAAAAGTCTTGCAATTGCAATTGTCTTCAAATCGTCAATACCTGACGTGTAATGATAGGGTTTGGCCTTTCTTCTTTTACTGGACCCTCGGGAACGAGTCGCATCGACTGGACCCTCGGAAACGAGTCGTATCGACTGGACCCTCGGAATCGAGTCGTATCGACTTGACCCTAATTTTGTATTCATCGGGTGAAAGGCAAGCGGGATGAATGCCTGAAACCCGCCGGTCCTGTCCTGCAGTTCGCGCAGCCTTGACATGTGCTCAACCCGGTGCCTGAATGTTTCAAGATGACCATATAGCATTGTTGCGTTAGTCCTTATACCTGAAGTATGAGCAGTCTCCATTATCTCAAGCCATTTATTGCCTGATATTTTCTCAGGGCATATCCTGTTTCTGACATTCGCATTGAATATTTCAGCTCCGCCGCCGGGCATGGAGTCAAGGCCTGCATTTTTTAATTCACTGAGAGCATCAGCAAGAGACAGGCCGCTTATTTTAGAAAAATACTCAATCTCTACTGCAGTGAACGCCTTGATGTGAATATCAGGGAAATTCTTCTTTATCTTTTTGATCATTTCAATATAATGTTCAAACGGCCAATCGGGATGGAGCCCGCCGACTATGTGAACTTCGGAAAAGAAAGGGTTCAAGGGTTCAAGGGTTCGAGGGTTCGAGGTAAATTCTGCAGTACTCTCTGTGCCTTTGTGCCTCTGTGCCTTTGTGCCTGTAGCTGTATATCGGCTTTTAAGCTTATTAATAATTTCTCTGATGCTAAGCTCATATGCGCCTTTTTCTCCTTTTGAGCGGCTGAAGGCGCAGAATTTGCAGCGGTTGACACAGATGTTGGTTGGGTTTATGTGGTGGTTCCGGATGAAATATGCATTCTTCCCGTTCTTTCTTTCAGCAACGATATTAGCAAGCCTGCCGGCAGTAAAAATATCATCGCTTTCAAAGAGCGAAAGCGCGTCTTCAGGTGATAAACGCCTTCCTGACAAAACCTTATTTTCGATTTTATTAAGGGACATAGCTTAAAAGAAAAAGGGTTCGAGGAGTCAAGGGATCGGGAGTTCAAGATAAATGTAAAGCGCAAAATGCAAAAATCAAAATTACGGAATTAAGTTAAACTAATAATCATCTTCCACAATTAAATTCATTTGATATTTGATCTTTTATTTTTTGCCCTTAGCCCCTCTTGACTCCTTGACCCCTTGAACCCTTTCTTACATCGTCATGCTCTCAAGCCTTGCGATCCTCTCCTGTATCGGCGGGTGGGTGCTGAAGAGTTTCAGTAAGCCGCCGCCTGAAAGAGGATTGACAATGAACATATGCGCAGTGGCAGGCTGTGCATGCATGGGGATACTCTTGGAAGCCATATCAAGCTTTTTCAGGGCTCCTGCAAGGTACCTTGGATTCCCTGCGATCCTCGCTCCGCCTTCATCAGCAGTATATTCCCTTGAGCGGGATATGGCCATCTGTATGAGCATTGCCGCGATAGGCCCGACTATCATCATGACCAGGGCCGCAAGCGGGTTGCCGTCTCTTTCGTCATCGCTTCTTCCGCCGAATATCATTGCCCACTGCGCCATCTGCGCAAGATAACTTATTGCGCCTGCAATTGTAGCGGCAATAGTGCCGATGAGTATATCCCTGTGTTTTACATGGGCCAGTTCATGGCCTATGACGCCTTCAAGCTCTTCCCGGCTCAGTATCCTCATTATTCCTGTTGTGACCGCGACTGCCGCATGAGACGGATTTCTTCCCGTGGCAAAGGCATTGGGCTGGTCCTGATCCATAATATAAACCTTAGGCATGGGGATCTCTGCCTTTTGTGCAAGCCTTCTTACACTGGAAAAAAGCTCCGGCGCTTCATTCTCCGTGACTTCCTTTGCTTTGTACATCTTAAGCACGATCTTGTCGCTGAACCAGTAGGAAATAAGGTTCATTGTAAGTGCAAACATGAGCGCCATTGTCATGCCGGACCTTCCGCCCATGGCCCCTCCTGCCCATACAAGCAGTAATGTAAGACCTACCATTAATGTCATTGTTTTAAGTGTGTTCATTTGTTGTTGACCTCCTGATTCCGTTCAAGTGAATTTGTACTTAGTTTAATGCAAAATTTATGATAAATGCAATAAAACCATATTGACTATACATCCAGGCATTGAATATGATACCGGTTGAGTGCAATGTCTAAAAAAATAATAATCGACATAGAGACCACAGGCCGGGATTTTGAAGCCTTTGATGACATGTCAAAGGAATATCTGCTGAAGTTCGCCGAAACCGAAGAGCAGATAAAAGAAGCAAAGGACGGCCTTGCTTTTTCACCTCTTACCGGAGAAATAGTGGCTATAGGAATGCTAAACCCTGATACGCAAAGGGGCGCAGTATTTTTTCAGGCCCCGGGCAGTCCTCAGGAGCCTTTTGAAGAAGAGGGCATTCGGTTTATCGCTGATACCGAGGCCGGGATCCTTCAAAAATTCTGGGATGCGGTAAAAAGCTATGACCAGGTGATAACGTTTAACGGCAGGGCCTTTGATGCTCCTTTTATTATAATACGTTCTGCAGTACATGGAATTAAGCCGACAAAGGATCTTATGGGCAACCGGTACAGCGCCTCGCATACCGACCTCTTTGACCTGCTTTCATTTTATGGCGCTGTGAGAAGGAAATTCAGCCTGCACATGTGGTGCAAGGCATTTGGAATAAAGAGTCCGAAAGAAGAGGGCGTTACGGGTCATGAGGTAAAGGACCTTTTTAATGAAGGCAGGTATGTGGAGATCGCCAGATACTGCTGCGGTGATCTTTATGCAACGAGAGAGCTTTTTGACCGCTGGAACAGGTTCATGAGATTTCCTCCGGCCCCTTAATTTGCTTTGCTAACCTTAAAAATGCATTTCAATAAGCCAAGTTTCAATTTGTAAGTTTTAAATTTTAAATTTACAAATTGCAATTTCCAAATTATTCTATCAGTTCCTCTATTCCTTTTACTCCGATGAGCCTGACGGTCTTGGTTTTGGATTTGTTTCCCGAAATGATCTCAACATCAGCCTTGCTGATTTTGAATCCTTTCGCAAGCACCATGATAAGTTCTTTATTTGCTTTTCCTTCAACAGGCGGAGAAGTAAGTTTTACTTTTAAACCGTTTCCATAGGGTCCTACGATCTCTGAACGCGATGAACGGGGCTCGACCTTGATGTTTATTATGAGCCCCTTATCGCCTATGGAAGATGATTTATGCATAACTTAAAAAAATTAGCCACAGATTAACACAGATTTTAGTTAGAGTCTGTTTATAAACTCGGTTTGTCTGTATGTCATTCCGTCCCGAAGCATCGGGATTAAGCCGGTCGAAGCGACTCAGCGAAGACTCGCATCGAGAATCCAGTTTTATTAATAAGTCCTGGATACCTGATTACAGACTTCGGGTATGACAAAAATAAAAAATGGCACTTTATAAACAGACACTATTTAGGGGTTGGTTGTTAGGGGTTAGGGGTTGGTAAAAAAACTAATCCCCAATCCCTAAACCCCAATCCCCTTCTTCATGATCTGCGCAAATCCGTGGCTAATGAGAGTTTTTATTATATCCATTGGCCTTGTCCCAGTAACCATAGACCTTATTGCCAAAGTAAATTGTAAATACTGAAAGCAGGATCCCTCCGATTACATCAACAACATAATGATACCTGAGGTACACAGTCGATATCAGAAGGGCTATTACAATAGGCAGGAAGATCCAGAAGAGGCGCCTCTGGAACCTGTAGGAAAGATATAAGACTACGAGTGTTATTGCAGTATGTCCGCTCGGGAAGGCGTCTCTTTTTACTCCCTCAAGTGCATTAAGGATGTTATTAATGCTGTCCCGAAGCAGGATGCCCGGCAATTCGGTGCTCTGGAGATGGTTCATTGTATAACGGGGACCTATCGCCGGCACGAGGATGTATCCTATGTATGAAAGGAAGAAACACAGAATTATGAGAAAAAGAGACCTGTTGAAGTCTGACCTGTTATTTTTTAATCTCAGGGTTATTCCGAAGATAATTGGTAAAAAATAATAAGATATATAGGCGAGCTGAAAAAATTCTGTGATCACAGGAGTTGTGATATTTTCAAGGGCGACTGTCGGATATGCATTGAAGATCATGTAATCCAGACGGATCAGAATGTGGTCATATGTTTTGGGATTTATATACCTGATGAGTCCGCCAAGGCTGTCAAAGACAAGAAGAACTGATATGACGGGATAGACAATGTCATATAGAAACCTCAGAAACTTTCCGTCATACCTGACGGTCAAATATATTAATACGGAAAGCGTAGATATAAGGAATGCATAGATGAACAGTATAAGATTCGCGTGAGGTATCTGCCGGATGAAAAACAGCGTAATAATGAAAAGGAATGTCACAAAGCCGAATGTAAGGATATCGACCGGTCTCATGCTTTTTTCACGTTCCAAAGACTACATCCATCCTTATAATATTTTTTTGTTCTACAAAACTGCCTATCGATAGCAGGCGGCCTTCCGGTGATTTTATCCTTATTCCCGGAGCTGTCTTATGCCTGTCTGAAAAAACCGGGTAAAGCTCCGGCCTGACCGGGACCCCGTTCTGCACTGTTTTTACGGCTGATCCGTCAATGGTCAGCTCTGGCATCCATGACAGGGCGCCGTCCATTGTATATATTCCCCTCACCGGCAACTCACCTGATTCAAGCTTACCGGGGTCCATGGCATTTAATTCCTCTATGCTCAGGCTGCCGCTGATATTGAAAGGGCCTATTCCTGTGCGTTCCAGTGCAAATAGATGATCGCCGACCCCTGTTTTTTCTCCGATATCATAGCATAATGTCCTGATATAAGTGCCCTTTGAACATGTAACGCTGAAATGAACAAATGGAAGCTCTGTCTTTATGAGTTCAATATTATATAAATTAACTTTCCTTGGTTCAATGGGGATATTGATCCCTNNNNCTTCCATTGATTTCAGGGCATTCTCAATCATACCCGTATCTATTTCAATATTATCGGTTTTTTTGACTATACGGCCTTCTGCATCCTGTGTGTCCGTAACCTCGCCAAGCTTCATTACAGCATTGTATTTCTTATCAAGCGCGGAAAAATATGATGCAAGTCTTGTGGCTCTGTTTAAGCAGACGATTAGCAGTCCTGTAGCAGCAGGGTCGAGTGTCCCGGTATGACCTGCCTTTTTTGCCCTGAATATTTTCCTGACTATGGTCGTCGCATCCTGAGAAGAGATGCCTTTGGGCTTGTTTAGGCTTATTAATAGATCCATTAGATGAATTTAGAGATTAGAAATCAAATATGAAATCCAAATTAAGCGATTCTTTAAGACTCAGAGCATCTTAAATAAATTTAAGCACCTAACAAGTGTCATTCCTCCCGGCGCTTCGGGACCGGGAATCTCTCTTAACACAAGGAAAGATTCCGGACAAGCCGGAATGACAAAAGAAGAATAGCTCAATTTAGAAAAAAATAAAATTACGAAAGATAATTATAATTAGAATATTCTATAAGTTTGCATTCTAAATTCTGAGCTTTTTTATCGCTTTTCTAATTGCCATAAAAACCGTTCTCTGTGCCTCTTGCAATGTCCCCTTTATTGTGCATCCGGCGGCTGCAAAATGGCCG
>JACQXH010000193.1 GCA_016208845.1 Nitrospirota bacterium
AATGGCATAGGCGACACTAACCGGCCGCACTACTACGATTCCTATCCTTTTATGTATTCTTATGGGTGGGAATGCTATGGCATTCTCTCAAAATATCCTGTAAAAAACAGTAACCTCTCAGCGTATTATTATAAGCTCCAAACCGCTTATAACGCGGCAGGAAATGGCAATATCATCCAGGCACGCGACATAATCTTCCCTGAAAGCAGCGGGTTGGTGATCAACCGGCCTGTATCTGTAACCCTCAGGCTCGGATTTGATGATAATAACTGCGCCTACTTAACCAATTCAGGCACTACAATCCTTAAGGGAAATATGACAGTAAGCTCTGGAGCGCTGACAATCAACAGCGGAGTGCTGGGGATTGAATAGAAAACAGTACAGCGTACATCGTATATAGTACAACGTGCGAAGAAATAAGCAGGAGTTGCAAGTTTGATATCGAAAGAAAAGGGGTGGTGAATTGGTTGTAATTAGGAATTTGCATTTAAGAATTTTACGCATCACGCGTTATGCTTTACGTTTTATAAAACAAAATGGGGGGCAATATGAAAAAAATATTTATCTCATTAGCATGTCTTTCAGTACTGCTTGTTTTTAGCGGAAGCGCCGTTGCTTATACCTATGTGGTTTATAAGCAGGCCAATGGACCATGTACAACAGGCAATTATTATTATAATGACAGCCAATCTTATACCTGTTCTAAACAATCCCTTGAGCGTACCCCGCCTCCAGCTTGTGATTCTATCAATATAAATTACGGATGCGGCCCCATACAATACGCTTATGACTCTGCATATGTAACATCACTTTAAGCGGTCCCTCTACTCGTAATCCAAACGATCCCATGAACCCTGCTAACAACGCGATTATTCACGCCAAAAACCCTAAACAGCATGCTATTTTTCTCAGCCGCGGTAAGTATAAAACCATCACCGGGCTAACAATAACAGGAGCAACAGGCACAAACCCATGTTTGACTGAATATATAACTTATTGTGATCCTGCGTTTCCTGACTACAACGCTCAAAAGTGTTACAACCTGTGTCAGTGTTTTTCCACTACTAATATGTGCAGGGGAGTTTGTACATCAAATGGTCAAAATGCAGCTCAATGTAATTATTGGATGAACGAAGACCAACTGCGACCGCCACAGACATGTGCCGGTATTCGCGCTTACGGCGTTAATGGTGATTATTCCAGTAACAATCCTCCTCCGCCACCCGATTTATTAACTAATATGTGTCCGATTACCGATAATTCCATCACAGGGAATCGTACAGGGATAGTCATTAAGGACACTGCTTATGGCTGGTTGTTTAGCTGCCGCATTGAAAACAATGACATCTATGGAAATCTTGATGCAGGAGTGTATTTTCAATATGGAAGAGAATCCTCTATCCTGAATAATTATATACATGACAATACAATTGGAATCAGGTTTGCTGATACAGTAAATAATAAGATCATTGGCAACTCAATTGAAAATAACACAAAGGGTATTGTACTGACAAAGCTGGTTTGCACAGATCAAAATAGCGGGGATACAGCTTCAACTAAATGGGATACAGCATGCCCAATCCCAATAGTAAGCGGTAACCAAATCTACTATAACAATATAATCAGCAATGACACACAGGTTTCAGACATTAACCGGGTTTGCGGAGACAGTGATGGGTGTAACACGTGGTACAACTCAACACTTCTTGAAGGCAACTACTGGTCTAATTACACTGGTCTGGATAATGGATACGGAGGCAGAATTGCTGGCGACGGCATAGGCGACACCGGAATAATACCGTTTCCCTCTGCGGGATATGACAATTATCCGCTTGTTGACAAAGATAAAGATGAAACCCCTGATATATTTGATAATTGCCCGGGCATTTCCAACCCTGACCAGAAAGATTCAAACAAAAACGGCAAAGGCGATCTTTGCGACACCTGCCCGTTATGCGCATGGGCTCCGTCAAACCTTACTGTTACTGCCACATATCAATCGCAGATAAATCTTTCTTGGAAAGACAACTCAACTGACGAGATTGATTTCCGCATATATGGGAAAATCGATGGAGATGACGCTTATGAACGAATAGGTAAAGTAGGCGCTAATGTTACAACATATCCACACAAAAGTTTACAGGAATATACAACCTATTATTACAGGGTAAGGGCTTACAATGGACTTGTTTCTTCACCATATTCAAATACTGTAAGCGCCACCACACGGCTTAATAAGCCCACAGCCCTTACAGCCACTGCTGTGTCTGCTTCAAGGATAAATTTGTCATGGACTGACAACTCGAGCAAAGAGGCCGGATTTGAAATTCAAGGAAAGAGAGGCTCAACAGGCACATATTCTGCCATAGCAACAGTAGGTCCTAATGTAAATTCATACGCAAACACAGGGCTTGTGTCCAAAGCAACCTATTACTACCGTGTAAGGGCGTTTAATGGAACTGATGATTCAGCATTTTCAAATGCAGCGAGCGCAACTACACAGTAAAAAATAGCACAGAGTACAAAAAAAGTTACGTGTCACGCATTATGTGTTACGTTTTAAAAAAAAGGGGTAGCATGAAAAAAATATTAATTTCACTAATATGTCTTTCAGTAATGTTGGTTTTTATCGGAAGCGCAGACGCAGATACTTATTGGGTCAACTCGGTTATTGACAGTACGGGCGATGTAGGCGGCTACACTTCCATAGCTGTTGATAAAAACAACAAGGTCCACATAAGCTACTTTGATTACGACAACGCTGACCTGAAGTATGCAACAAACAAATCAGGCGCCTGGGTTAAGTCAACCCTTGACAGTGCCGGTCTTGTAGGAGAGTTCACATCCATAAAAGTAGACCCATACAGAAATGTTCATATCAGCTATTTTGAGGCAACATCAAACAACCTGAAGTATGCCTTGAGGTTAGCTAATTAGGGGGCCATCCTGACGAAATTGATAATGCAAATTAACAAGGGTGGATTCTACTTCCCTATCATCTACAGGAAAGTTTGCTGAGTGCAGTCTAATTGTATGTGTGCAGGGAAGGCAATAAATAAAGAAAGTGGCCAGCCTGACAAAACAGTAAGCCGGTTATAAATTTAAATGATAAATAAAGATAGGAGGGTAAAGAGATGAACAGGAGAATATTTATATTGCTTGGGATGTTGCTCCTTGTTTTTGTGTTTGCGATCAACATCTATGCCGGAGGCTACAGGATTAAAGGCAATGGTTTTAATTACATTGGAGAAAACGGTGAAAGAGGAAGCATGGGAGTATATGCAGCGACTCCTAATGATGGGTGGGTCAGGTATTACTACCCTGATATGAACCTTGAGAGCACTGCTATTTCAAGTGTAGCAGTAAGTGGAAACACCGCGACAATTACCGGACAATGCAAGGTGCAGGATACCGGAGGTTACATATTTAAGGCGGTCATAATAGACAGTAATCCAGATTCAATAGGACTTGAGATCTTTGATATGAACGGCAGCCGGATATTTCAATCGCCGCAAAAAGAAATTGAGCAGGGAGATTTTATCATTTCAGCGCAATAGATACATTGAAAATATATAGTTCTAAGGGGAGGGCACATGTTTAGTACCATAAAGAAGTATCCTGTCTTACTTTTCATCATATTGATGTTCATAATTGCAACAAACACAGTTTTTGCCGCAACTGTTTTGTCGACTCACCCAGCAAATGGAGCCACTGATGTGCCGGCATATCTGCCTCTGTCAGTCAGGCTGGACCAGTCTGTAAATCTTTCGACTGTCAGCTTTACGCTTAGCCCTTCTGTCCCGGGCGCTCTAAGTACGGCATCATGCACTATCCTCAGTTATGATTCTAATGCGACATATTCTACATCAACCTGTTACAGGCTTGTATTTACTCCCGCTACTAATTTATTGCGTAACACTAATTATACGGCCGCTATCAGCGGCGGCGGTTTGTCCGCTCCTTATTCATGGAATTTTACGACAGGAAATTTGTACAGCACCGGCGAAGTGGAACTAAAGAAGTACGCCAGTCCGGCAAGGCGCAAGCCTGCGGTCGCAATGAATGAATACGGTTTTTTTGTGACAGCATGGCAGAATACTGACGGTATCTATGCCCAGAGCTTTTATCAGGATGGTTCGCCTGCGGGCTCTGCTGTTCAGGTGGGAGCAGGCAATTATTCCGTATGGCATGGCCCATCAGTGGCAATGAATTCTGCCGGGGACATCGTAGTGGCGTGGATGGAGGACATTGTATATTCTGACCATGATAAAACTTACCAGATTTATGTGGCTAAGTACCCTATAGGAGGAAATGCTTTTACCATTACTATCACTTATACTTATGCGAATGCCATTGACGATCCAAAGGTATTTATAATCGGCGGACCATCTGTCGGCATTGACGACAGCGGCCGTTTTGTTGTGGTCTATCAGGCGCCTGCAGCTGACGGTAACGGGCCTGCTGACAGACAGGTCTATGGGCATCTGTTTGATGCCGGCGGGAAATTAATAAAAACATTGGGCGATGCATCTCTTACAAAACCCAACGGAAACAAATGCACGAAGTCTGATGTCCCTTCTGTTAGCCATACCGCCTATTGTACGGATTACAGCAATGTGTCTAATGAAAATCCTGGCTGTTATCCTACGATGGATATGGCTTATTATCCGGCAGTCGCTATGGCTTCAAATGGGAAATTTGTTGTCACATGGATGGCGTGGAGAGGTGCATACTCTTGCGGGTGGGATGACGTAGTTGCCAAGATATTCGACAGCAACGGTAAAGTGATCAAGAACAATTTCACTGTCAATACTTTTCAGGGAGGCACTTATGATCAATGGATATCTTACCCTGCTATCAATAATAATGGCGATATTGTAATTGTGTGGGCAAGCAGGTATCAGGGGGAAGACGGGGCAGGAATATTTGGCCGTCTGTACAATTTTGACGGATCTCCCAAAACAGGAGAATTCCGTATCAATACTTATAAGAATGATGATCAGTGGGGCCCCTCAGTGGGTATAGACCCGGGAGGAAATTTTACAGTGGCATGGGAAAGCAACGGTCAGGATTGCGGAGGACATGGAGTCTATGCAAGACAGTATAATACGTCAGGCGTTCCCCTCGGTCCTGAGTTTAGAGTAAACACTTACAATTCATTAAGACTTGATACTGAAGAGCGAGTATACCATGATCAATGTGAACAGCTCTGGCCGGAAAGACCAGGGATTTCTATTACGCCATATGGTGATTTAGTTGTCGCGTGGGCAAGCTTTGATTATGAAAAAAGCGGGTCACCGGGATACAGCGGTATTGCAAGCGACGGTTATGGCTATGGAATTTACGCTAACATTTATTCCAACTCGGTTTATGCTTACGATGATTTTGATAATATTCCGCCGCAGCGGGATAATTGTCCTTATTTTTATAATCCATCTCAGGCAGATACTGACGGAGACGGTGTTGGGGATGAATGTGACAACTGCATGTATTTCAGCAATTCTAACCAGAGCGATGCTGACAACGATGGCGTTGGCGATATCTGCGATAATTGTCCGGCAATATTCAATTCTGATCAGAAGGATATAGACGAAGACAGCACAGGAGATGCATGCGATACGGACGATGATAATGACGGGCGACTTGACTCAGCTGATAATTGTCCGTTTGTTTATAACCCGGATCAGTCTGACTCTGACGGTGACGGGGTCGGAAATGCCTGCGACAATTGTCCGAGTGTCTCTAACGCAAATCAGGCAGACACTGATGGTAACGGTGTTGGAGATATCTGCAACACAGATGATGACTCCGACGCTATAGCAGATGCAGACGACAACTGTCCTTCATCTTACAATCCTGACCAGATGGATACGGACAATGACGGCATAGGAGACCAATGCGAATGGACCATAGAGTGCGCTGACTGCAGCAAGTATTTCAGCGAAATTTATTTATCTTCGCGGTATATTGACCTTGATTCAAACAGCAGACCGCATATTGCATACGGCGGAGACCACCTCTATTATGCCTATTTTAACGGAACTATCTGGAAGTATGAAGTTGTGGATAACGCCCCGGGTGTTGGTAAATTTGCTTCTTTGGCTTTAGATTCCAATAACAAAGCCCACATCAGTTATTCTGATTATCCAAATTATGCATTGAAATATGCAACAAATGCATCCGGTGTCTGGGTAATTACTACAGTGGATTCCGGGATAGGTGAGGGAGGATACATCTCTATGGCAATTGATTCAAATAATAAGGCGCACATAAGTTATGGGGACGGATATAATCAGGATTTAAAATACGCCACGAATGCATCTGGGAGCTGGGTCGCTACATTAGTGGATACAGGGAGCGCAACTGAAACTTCTATAGCTATTGACTCTAACAATAAAGTCCACATCAGCTATAATGGTGATGGAAACACAGATCTTAAATATGCCACAAATTCATCTGGAAGCTGGGTAACCAAAGTAGTTGATAAGCCTACGGGAGGCCCCGGAGGATTTGATACATCCATATCTGTTGACCGTAACAATAAAGTCCATATCAGTTATAATTCCGGCATGACGGGGACCGGAAGCACCGACCCCGGATCATATAATCTGAAATATGCTACAAATGCTTCAGGCAGTTGGGTAAAGTCTACCATCGATTCAGCGGGAGCTGTGGGGTATGACACCTCCATCGCTGTAGACTCAAACAATAAGGTACATATCAGTTATCAGGATAATACCAACGCAAACCTGAAATACGCCACCAACATATCAGGCAGCTGGGTCCTAAGTACTTTGGAATCTACCGGATCCACAGGGTATGCAACATCTATTGCCCTGGATTCTAAAAATAAGGTCCACATCACCTACCTGGATTTGACTTACAAGGCGCCGAATTCTCTAAAATACAGGACTAATGCTTCGGGCAGTTGGGTTGTCACAGTGGTTGAGTATAGGAATGTCTCATATCAGGGCTTTGAAGATATTTCCATAGCGCTGGACAGGAACAACAAGGTGCATATCAGCTATTATGATAACGAAAGCCTTAAATACGCGACCAATGTATCAGGTAATTGGGTATCCACTAAAATTGATTCTTCAAGTTCCTGGGTGGGAGGGAACTCTTCTATTGCAGTAGATTCTAACAACAAAGTGCATATCAGTTATCAGGACGGATACAATGATGACCTGAAATACGCTACCAACAAATCAGGCAGCTGGATAGTTACAACACTGGTTTCAACGGGCTACTCGGGATATAATACGTCCATATCTCTTGATTCAAACAATAAGGTCTATATCGCTTATGGTGAGTATAATAGCGGTTACGCACTGAAGTATATAACAAACGCCTCAGGCAGCTGGGTCTCAACCACAGTGGACACGGGTATATCGCTTGGAGGCATAGGAAGCGCAATATCCTTAAAGATAGATTCAAACAATAAATTGCACATTGCCTATCAAAAAGATGTCAATTCATTTACTGACGGATTAAAATATGCGACAAATGCCACTGTCAGCTGGGTAATCACGACATTAGACTCCGGGCAGTATGTTGGGTGGGACTTGTCTCTTGATCTTGATTCCGGCAATAAGGCGCATATCAGCTATACAGGCGGCGGACTGGATCTCAGATATATAACTAATGTTTCCGGCAGTTGGGTCAAAACAGTATTGGATTATAGGCCCAGCAGATATTTATATGACACGTCCGTATCAGTGGACTCTAACGACAAAGTGCATATCAGTTATTATGACGATGGCATCAATAAAGACCTGAAATATGCTACTAATAAATCCGGGAGTTGGGCCATTTCGGTAGTGGATTATCCGGGGGATGTAGGCGGATTTTCCTCAATAGCGACTGACTCTAATGGCAAAGTCCATATCAGCTACTATGATGAGAGCAATCTGGATGTCAAATATGCAATGAGCGATCTCCCTGACAAAGATCACGATGGGATGCCTGACAGCTTTGAACTCCGGTATGGATTGGACCCCAATAATCCTTTAGATGCGTCATACGACAGGGATGGCGACGGTTTATCTAATCTGCAGGAATACCTGAAAGGCACCAACCCGTTGTTTGCTGAATCAGAAAGTATTGGGATGAGCCGTCTTTCAGCAAGCAGTTCTGCTTCGGCACTGACATTGAATGACGGAGTACCCGATGGAATCGACAACTGCCCGCTGACTTACAATCCTGATCAGAGAGATACGGATGGTGATGGCATAGGGGATGCATGCGACCCTGATACTGACTCTGACGCAGACGGAATAACTGATATGAATGACATGTGTCCATTTGTTAAGCCGGTGAGGGTCGGAAGTGCCTATTATTCATCGCTTCAGACCGGGTATGACAACACAGTTAACGGGGGCGTTTTGCAGAGTCAGGATTTAAGTTTGGCAGGCGACCTGAATTTAAATCAGCCTAAATCAGTAATCCTCTCTGCTGGTTATGATTGTTACTATACAGATAATACGGGGGTTACCAAACTAACAGGTAACATGAGAGTAACCGGCGGGTCAGTAAGAATCAGCAATGGACACTTAAATATCAAATAAATTGATGTTGAAAAATCAATAAATAAAAAAGGAGGCAGTGAAATGAAAAAAATAGCATGGATGTTAGCAATTAGTATGCTCTTTGTAAGTGGAAGTGCGCATGCAACAGGCGATCTTACGGTGGACGGTAAACTTGGGGTGGGGACAGGGACTGCAATTTCAGAGGCGAGACTGGAGGTTGCTCAATCTGATGGAAGGAGCAAGATGATAATAAGAGGGATGGGGGACGGCTGGAACTACGGAGAGATAAGTTTTAGAAATACCATTAACAGCAGCAGCTGGAATTTTATCAACCGCCAATATAGTGATTATCCCGGAGGATTCACTATGGAAGAGTATAACGGCTTAGATTATAAGTCCAGAATTGCGATTAACGCCGGAACTGAAAACAGCGGTCGAATCTACCTGAATCCATTACATAATGGCGGGGTTAGCATCGGAAGTGATTTTAAAAGCCCGGCAATAATCGGCGGAGCTACTCGCTTGGGTGATCTGCATGTGTATGGAAAAGATGCCGCGCTGATAGAATTTGACGGTGTAGGAGACGGTACCAATTATGCAATATTGACTCTGGAAGCGCATGTGCCAAGTCTGAATTATCCGCATTGGTCCATTATTCACAGGCAGAAAAACGACATCGGTGGTCAAGCTAACGGCTTGGGCTTCGAATACTGGAATGGTTCTACATATGATATTAAAATGGCGGTTACAAAGGATGGCAATATAGGCATTGGGACCATATCACCAAATCAGAAACTGCATTTATATGGAACTTCTAACACGTTGATGCATATTGAAGGCGGGCCGGCAACAACTTCAAACGGCATAAAAATGACAACGAATGGAAATGTCATGTTCATATCGAATGAAAATGGCCGCATGGGATTTTTTAATACATCATCAGAAAGAATGTCTATTACCTCCTCCGGCAATGTCGGCATTGGAACAACTGCTATATCGTCAGGTCAAAAACTTGAAGTTAACGGCGGTGTGTCTATAAATACAACTACCGCTCAACCAACTTGCAGTTCAACAACAAGAGGCACTTTCTGGGTTAAGCAGGGGGCATCAGGCGTTAAAGATTCTGTTCAGGTCTGCGCAAAAGACGCGGCCAATGCTTACTCATGGAGGACACTCTACTAATTCGGGTTTATTGATAATCTAAGGGCAGTAAGTTTTTAAAAGAAATAAGGGGAGCGCTAAAGGCGCTCCCTTATTTCATCTATGCTGATTCGGCGTTAAATTATTCAGGTGTTCACAAAACTGCAGAGAATAGGGCGATAAAAGGCGATTTATTCGTAGTCATAAAATGAAAATAATAAAACAATTGCACTTATTCTTTTGCTTTAAGAAGATAATTTCTAATTTCCCGGATAAAGATTTTGAAGTCGTTCAAGCGTTGTTTATAAATGCCATAGGTTATAGAATCATCTACCCCGTCATATGCATGAATAAGGATATTCCTGAATCTTATCATGGCCTTAAAAGTATCAAGATTTTCCTGCAAAATAATTTCTTCTTTTGCAAGCAAATCAAAACATTCAACGTATGTCTCCGGCTCGCTCAAATCCAATCCGCTGACAAGATGCTTGCAGATATCAACCATTTGTTCAATGGCAAGTTCTATATTTCTCTCAACAAACCTTTTCGTAACAATATTTTCTTTGAATTTATCAAGCGAGCCTATTTCTACATTGTTTATCTCCCGCAAAAAGTCTTCTATCCTGCGCAGTTTTTTTTCAATTAATTTTTCATCTATCATAAATATTCATGCCTGATATGTAGTTATACTCTTCATAATCGGCAATGGTCTTTTCTCTGAATTTTCTGTATATAGTCTCATCCTTAATGGTCAGGGCCGCCCTGTGTTTCATTACCTGATGCCTTAGGAATACAGATGCGCTGTTAAGTACCACTATATCAACCTTTCTGCCCGCCAGGTCTGAAAGTGTATTTACAAGATTGAGCAAATCTAACCCGGCTGGCGGTTGGACAAAATACACGCTTATATCAATATCGCTTTCTTTCCTCAGTTTTTCCGTAGCCCCTGAACCAAAAAGAAAAGCAAAAATAATATTTGAATCGTTATCCATGAAGTCTTTAATTTTTGAGATTGATGTTGCAACATCTTTTTGTGTCGGCGGCATTTGATTCTCCTATGCTATTTTAGCATAAATATTTACTGTGGACATTTTTTTGCAGAATATCATAAGTCCGGCAAAAAATGGAGGGAAGTGCCGAAGGCGCTATTTATGCGGATTCGGCACTTTTCTCGTACACAAGGATAGGCTTTTCTTTTTTGGTGATCACCTCGTCCGTTATAAGACACTCCCTGATGCTCCTCTGCGAGGGTATCTCATACATGACATCGAGCATTACGTCTTCGAGTATTGCCTTCAGGCCGCGGGCGCCGGTCTTGCGTTTTATCGCCTCTTTTGCTATCGCGTTTAATGCGCTGCTTGTGAATTTGAGGGCGACATTATCAAAAGACAGCAGTCTTTGATATTGCTTTATGATGGAATTCTTGGGTTCATTTAATATCCTGACAAGAGCTGCCTCATCGAGCTCGTCCAGCGTTGCTATGATAGGAAGCCTGCCTACAAACTCCGGAATGAGGCCGTATTTTATCAGGTCCTGAGGCTGGACGTCTGCAAGCGTCTCCCCGATCTTCCTCTCCTTTTTACTTACGAGAGTAGATCCAAAGCCAACCGTCCTCTTGCCCGTGCGCTGCCCGATCATTTCATCAAGACCGATAAAAGCCCCTCCGCATATGAAAAGTATGTTGGCAGTGTTCACGTGGACGAATTCCTGCTGGGGATGTTTTCTTCCTCCCTGAGGCGGGACGTTTGCGATAGTTCCCTCTATGATCTTCAGGAGCGCCTGCTGGACCCCTTCACCCGAGACATCTCTTGTGATGGAGATATTTTCGCCCTTGCGGCTAATTTTATCTATTTCATCTATATAGACGATGCCGCGCTGGGCCTTCTCGACATCATAATCAGCCTTCTGGAGGAGCTTCAATATTATATTCTCAACATCCTCTCCCACATAGCCCGCCTCTGTCAGGGTCGTGGCATCTGCGATAGTGAAGGGCACATCAAGAAGCCTTGCCAGTGTCTGAGCGATAAGGGTCTTGCCCGTGCCTGTAGGCCCTATGAGAAGGATATTGCTCTTTTGCAGTTCCACGTCTGAATCAGAAGGATTGTTTATTCTTTTGTAGTGATTATGCACTGCGACAGAGATTATCCTCTTGGCCTTTTCCTGATCTATAACATAATTATCAAGATAACCTTTGATCTCTTTTGGTGTGGGGAGCTTTGTCGAAATAGATATATCAAAGGATGCGTCCATTTCTTCTGCCATGATCTCGTTGCAAAGGACGATGCATTCGTCGCAGATATATACGGTGGGTCCTGCGATAAGTTTCTTGACGTAGTTTAGCTTACAGACTACAGACTAAAAGTCTCAGCAACCTGAGTAGTTGCCTATTTTTTTACCGTCACGATTACTTCATCAACGATGCCGTATTCTTTTGCCTCCTGCCCGGACATGAAATAATCTCTTTCCGTATCTATCCTGATCTTGTCGACAGGCTGCTGCGTATGCCTGGAGAGGATGTTGTTCAAGACGTCCTTCATCTTGAGGATCTCTTTTGCATGGATCTCGACGTCTGTCGCCTGGCCGTGAAATCCGCCCATGGGCTGATGGATCATCACGCGTGAATGCGGAAGCACATAACGCTTGCCGCGCGTCCCGGCAGTAAGAAGCAGCGCGCCCATGCTGGTGGCCTGTCCAATGCAGTATGTCGCGATATCAGGTTTTACATATTGCATCGTGTCATATATGGCAAGGCCTGAAGTCACGATTCCGCCCGGTGAATTTATGTATAAGTGGATATCCTTGTCAGGATCTTCTGTCTGAAGGAAGAGGAACTGTGCAATGATGGTATTGGCTAATGTATCGTCTATCGCTGAACCAAGGAAAACGATCCTGTCCCTGAGAAGCCGGGAATAGATGTCATACGCCCTTTCTGACCTTCCGGTCTGTTCTATTACTATTGGTATCAAACTCATTTTTTTCTCCTTAATAAATAATCAGGTTAATTAGAGTCTGTTTATAAACTCCTGTTTTGCTGTCATTCCGGCTTGTCCGGTCGGAGCGACTCTTCGCGTAGACTCGCTTCGAGAATCTTTTTCAGAGGGATTCCCGACAAGCGGGAATGACGTAACCAGCGACATATGGTAATTTATAAACAGACTCTATTTAGACGGTAGTATGTCAGCTAACAGGTTGATTAGTCTGTTAGCTAAACGACTAAATACCTACAGACTATCTACCTAAATAACTAAACACCTACAGCCTATCCACCTGAGCAGTTACAACTATTTAATCACTGCCTTGGCCAGCACGAGGTCTAAAACCTTGTCCGAATACAGCCTGTGCCTCAATCCGTCCAGAGAGCCGTCTCTCATTATATATAATTTCTTCACTTCTTCAGGCTTGAGATCGTTCTGAGCGGCTATTTCACTGATAAGCCGGTCAATGTCATCTTCATTAACAGCAATATTTTCTTTTCTTCCGATGGCCTCAAGGATGATCATCCCTTTTGCATTTCTAATTGCGGCCGGTTCAAAATCCTTTTTTAATTCTTCATCAGGTTTAACGGTCCTGCCTTCTGACATTGCATTTTCTTTTGATTCATCGGTCAGATGCTGAACTTCCCTCATTACAAGTGAAGCAGGCACTTCGAAATTGTGATTATTGATAAGGTGATCAAGCAGTTCTTTCTTGTATTCATTGTCGATCTTGCTTTTCTTCCTGCTGAGGATGTTTTCACGCAGCTTTTTCCTGAGCTCTTCGATGCTGTTAGTGTTAAACCCTTTTGCGAATTCATCGTCCAGGGCAGGAAGCACTTTCTCTTTTGTCTCTGTTACCGTGCCTTTGAAAAGAACATCTTTGCCGGCAATTGCCTTGTTAGCAAAAGAAGGATCAAAATTGATCTTGACATCAAAAATGTCGCCCTTCTTTTTTCCTGATAAAATATCGCTGAATTCTTTCGGCAGTGATCCGGAACCAAGTATTAAGGGATAGTCCTTCAATGCCAGCTCCTTGATTTCCTTGCCGTCAATGAATGCATCGCAGTCCAGTATCGCCACATCACTGTCTTTTAAATTACCTTCAGCAACCTTAAGTATAGCCCTGCTCTCATGCAGGGCCTTCATGGCTGACTCAATGTCCTTGTCTTCGACTGAAATAGTCTTTTCCGTTATCGCTATCCCCTCATAATCCAGGTCCTTCAGCTCAGGCTTTATCTCTACTGTGGCGGTAAAAGATATAGACTGGTTTCTTAATATCCTGAAATCCCCGTCTATGTGCGGGTAGCCGAGAGGCATTAATTTGGCCTCTTCAACAGCCTTCGAGTAAAATTCAGGGACTATTTTCTCCAGCACATCATGTTCTACGGCGCTGCTGAATTTCTTTTCGAGAATGGCCTGAGGCGCTTTTCCCACCCTGAAACCGGGTATCCTGGCGGTGACCCTTAATTTGTCATAGGCGCGTGAGATCTCCTCGTCAATAACAGAAGACGGGATATTGATTTTAAGTTTACGTATGGTCGGGGCTGTTTCTTCAATTCCATTTAGCATCCTAAATATTAAAATTAATTTCGAAAGTTTGTCAATGAATCAGGTTATCCTCCAGGCTAAAGGCACAGAGGCACAGAGGCACAGAGGCATAAAGAAAAAAATAAACAGGTTACTTAGCCTGTAGTCTGTCAGCTAAATCACTAAAAACTTACAGGCTATCTGCCTAAGCAGTTACTAAATGCCTAAAGGCCATCCACCTGAGTATTTGCCAGAGAAATAGTTACAGGTAGAATTATTTCTATCATTTTTTATTGTCCCTGAATGTATTTTCCGGGCTGGCTGATAAAACATGAAATAATATTTTTTGTGACATGCGGCACATTAATCGAAACAACTCTTATAGTATTCTTGCTTCAAGTGAGACTTAAGAAAAAAAAGAAAGCTGCCGATAAGGACTTTAAACGAATGGATCGAAATAAACAGCTTGACAACTATATGCTATTTTTGATATTCATATAACAACATGATATTTGGCGGAAAAGGGATAATCGGTTTAGACATCGGCTCCAAGCATATCAAGGTCGTGCAACTGAAGGAGCTGAAGACCGGTTATCAATTGGACCGTCTTGGTATCATGCCTATTGCCCCTGAGTTGATCGTTGACGGTTCCATCCTTGATGCCCCCCGGGTTGTAGAAGCCATCAGAAAGCTTATTGCTGAAACAAATATTAAGGTTAAGGACGCGACCATTTCAGTAGCCGGGCACTCCTCAGTCATTATAAAGAGAATTTCCGTTCAGCAGATGACAGAAGAAGAATTAAGTGAATCGATAAAATTTGAAGCAGAGCAATACATACCGTTTGACATAGAGGATGTAAGCCTGGATTTCCAAATACTCGAGCAAAAACAAAGCGAAGACCATATGGATGTCCTCATAGTTGCTGTTAAAAAAGACAAAATAAACGAGTATGTGTCTGTAGTGCGTGATGCCGGGCTCAATCCGGTAGTTGTGGATGTGGATGACTTTGCGCTTGAGAATATGTATGAAGTCAATTATGAAATTCACGAGAATGAAAACGTGGCGCTCGTCAACATCGGCGCCGGCACGATCAACATGAATATTCTTAAGGGCGGGGTGTCGGTCTTTACGAGAGACAGTTCTGTAGGCGGCAATCTGATCTCTGACGCGCTGCAGAGGGAGTTTGCGATCTCTTATGAGAACGCCGAGCGGCTCAAATACGGGGAAGCGGTTGAAGGGATTTCACAGGAAGATGTATCAGCATCTTTAATGTCGTCCTGTGAGGATATTGTTGGAGAGATTTCCCGGTCTTTTGATTTTTTCAGAGGCACGAGCAGGCAGGGAGAGGATATCAGTGAAATAATCCTTAGCGGAGGCTGCAGCCTTGTTAAGGACTTTGTCTCGCTATTGTCTGACCGGATCGCGGTAAGTGTCAAGATAGCCGAACCCTTCAGGAATATTCAGGTGCCTGATTCTTTTGATAAGGGCTATCTGAAAAAGATAGGGCCTATTGTGGCAGTGGCCACCGGACTGGCGCTGAGGAGAATCGGAGACTCATGATAAGGATAAATCTTCTTTCCACAAAGCGCAAGAAGAAGCAATATCAGGTCTACACCTTCCTTATACAGGCCGGAGTTATTTTGGGATTGACGGTCCTTGTTGTAGGTTTTCTTACGGTGCACTTCATCGGCAAGGTCTCTGATCTGAAGGATGAAAAGGCGAAAAAAGAGAAAAGGCTTGAAGACCTGAAGGCAAAGATCAAGGAAGTCGAAAATTATGAGAAAGACAATGAATCCTATAAGGAAAAAACTCAGGTCATAGAACAATTAAAATAGAACCAGCAGGCGCCGCTAAGGCTTCTTGACGAGGTGAGCGCTCAGCTGCCCTCGGGAATTTGGCTTACGGCCCTCACGGAAAAATCAGGTATGGTTAATATAAGCGGCTATACTTTTTCCAATGCAGATCTTGTCAATTATGTCCAAAATCTGAAGAGCTCGAAGTATTTGATGGACGTCTCATTGCTGGAGTCGAAGCAGGTCGAAGTAGGGGGCGCATCCTTATATCAATTTAAATTGACTTTAAGGGTAAAGGTTTAAATGGCGATTAATTTAGACATAAAAAAAATGCCAAAGGCGATGAAAATAGTTATTGCGGTAGTGCCTTCTGTGTTATTGGCCATCCTGTTTATTTTTCTTATTTATCTGCCTAAAAACAAAGAGATAAAGGGGCTGCAGGCCGGCATTGTCAACTTGACTAATGAGATAGCCAATAGTGAGGTCAAGGCAAGGAAGCTGGATGCGCTCAAGACGGAAAATACCAGACTTAAGGCGAGGCTTTTCGAGCTTCAGGAACAGTTGCCCGAAGAGAAAGAGGTTTCTTCGGATTTGGGTATACAGTCAGGACTCGGAATCCTTCTCTGGAAGCCGGGGACCAAGAAAGCAGGTACAGGCGGTCTTTATGTTGAAATACCCGTTGACGTATCTGTAATGGGCGGATATCATGACCTCGGCGTTTTCTTCAGCCATATAAGCAATATAAAAAGGATAGTGAATTTGTCAGGCATAAAGATAGCGCCGCAAAAAAACAAAACCGATTCAATGCAGATCAAGGCTGATTTCACTGCCAGCACTTTCTCGGCAGTCACAGAGGCAGACAAGGCTGAGCCGGGTAAGGGCAGGAAGAAGAAGGAGAAGAAAAAATAAAAAAGATGAGATTTTTTTTATTAATGGTAGCAGTTTTTTTTATTTTCGCAAGCGCCCAGGGATGCAAGAAAGAAACGCCTCCGGTGAAGAATCAGGCTGCAAAGGTTGAAAAAGCCCCCAAAGAGGTTCAGCCCGAGGTGCAGGCCAAGGAGACAGCTGATACATTAAAAGAGGGTTTTGTTTATGAGCCCAAAGGCAGGCTGGACCCTTTTGTTCCACTGATTGAAACAGCCAAAAAAGCAAAAGGTAAAAAAGGCGGGGGGTCACAAGGGACCATAGAGAGTTTTGACGCAGGGGATTTTAAATTGATAGGCATTGCCAAAAAAAATGAACAAATGTATGGTTTGCTTCTTGCTCCGGATAATAAATCATACCCCGCAAAGGAAGGGACTATACTTGGATTACACAAGGGTAGAGTCGATAAAATATTGCCTGATAAGATTATAATTATTGAATATATAAAGGATTTTAAAGGAGAACTAAAGCCCAGACAAGTAGTTTTAGAACTCCGCAAAGGGAGGTTATGAAATGATTCTTAGAAATAGAAAAATCCGTTTATTGCTATTGACACTACTTGCGTGCTCTTTGCTTGGCGTATCGGGCAGTTATTCAGAGGAGATGCAGGCCGGGACGGCTGAGATAACAGCTATAAATGTACAAGAGGTCAACAATAAAACGGAAATACATATAGACAGCAGTTCGCCTTTTTCTTCATATACGGTCTATAAAGACGATCCCTACCGGGTTGCCGTTGAAATACAGGGCGCCAGCGCAGGCGGGTTCAGGGATACGATAACGGTCGACAGGGGCGGGGTTGCCGAGATAGTC
>JACQXH010000194.1 GCA_016208845.1 Nitrospirota bacterium
AATGTCAGAAGCCCTGAGCTCAGCATCCTCAAGCGCCTTTCCCATTGCGTCTGAGATAGCGCTTGATGAAGGATAATCGGTGTCTCCACTTACGCCAAATGAAACCCCGCAGCCTGAAATTGCAGCAAGACATGGCATGCCTCTTTGCACTGCTGAAGTTTGCAATTCCATCGCAATGATTCCGCAGCCTTCGCCAAGAATGGTCCCATTTCTGTCCTTACCGAAAGGCCGGCACACCCCATCTGCAGGATTCAATATCCCAAAATAAGAAGCACGCGCCAGGCTTAAAAGAGAAACTTTCTCGCTGACCCCGCCGGCAAGCGCGGCCTTTGCTTTTCTGTCAAGGAGGGTCTTTGCCGCCTCTGCAACAGCCTGCATGCCCGAATCTGAATGCGGTGAAAATACGGAATTTTCACCCTTTATTCCAAGGTCTGTTGAGACCTGGCAGAAGCTGATGTTATTAAGCATTGACAGCGGCCATAGCGGATGGATCTCCTGATACCCCTTTAAAAAAAATGCGTCGTAATCAAGATTGCCGTGCTGGTCCAATGATTTTAAAACAGAAGGCATGATATCTTCAATTTTATAATCCACCATTCCCATGCCGGCAAAAAATCCTATATCTTCTCCTCTAAATCCGCCTGAAGACAGGGCTTCACCGAGGCCGGCTTCCTTAAAAGCATCCCGGCTGCTTTTCATAAGCATTAATGAATGCATGTCCATAATTCGCGCGTCTCTTGGATGAATATTCAGAGATGAAGGTATTAGATTAACCTGTGCTGCCGAGCGGCAATCAAAACCACGCAACTCCGGAGTCTCAATTGTTTTTATCCCGCACCCGCCTGAAAGCAGGGCCTTCCATGTCTCTGTGACACTATGACCAAGAGAAGTTACCATTCCTGCCCCTGCAATTATTACTTTATCTTTCATGGATTAATCCTTTGTAAACGCTAAATATTTTAGTACAAAGTTCAGAGAAATAAAAAGGCGCGTGCTACAGAGCCCATTTTCCTGCAGGCGCCTTCAGGGAAGATCTCAGTATTTTCAGAAAATCAGTACGGGCTATTTCACGAGCGCCAAAACTTCTGAGGTGTTCGGTTGTCACCTGACAGTCAATGAGATTAAATTTCCATTTTTGAAGCTGTTGAACAAGAGCGGCAAATGCCGCCTTGGAGGCATTGCTCTTTTTTGCAAACATCGATTCTCCGAAAAAAGCAGAGCCCAAAGCGACCCCGTACAGGCCTCCGGCAAGTTCTCCGTCAACCCAGCTTTCAATCGAATGTGCATAACCTGAGCGGTGAAGTTTTATATATGCCTCGATCATTTCATCAGTGATCCAGGTGCCTTTATCAGTGCCTGAATACCACGGGAATATTCCCATAGAATAAGCCCTGATAAGCCGCTCCTCGCTGAGGTCGCCTCCTGCCGCCAGCAGTCCGTCCTCTTCGGCAAGTTCAGGTGGAGGGAAAATGATTTCGTCTGATAATCTGAAAACAGGCATTTTTAAAAATAGGGACAAAGGCACAAAGGCATAAAGGCACTAAGTTAAAATCCTTCTTTGTGCCTCTGTGCCTTTACCGCTATGTGCCTTTTATTGTTTTGGATCATAATCAAAGGCAAGCTTGTCGTTTACCAGTTCAATGTGGACTTGTCCGCCCTTAGACAGTTTTCCAAACAGCACGTCTTCAGAAAGGACATCCTTGATCTCTGTCTGGATCAGCCTTGCCAGCGGCCTTGCCCCAAACTGAGGGTCATAACCGCGCTCAGAAAGCCAGTCCCTTGCGGGTCCTGAAATTGAAAGAGCAACATTCTTTTTGCTCAATTGATGCTGCAGTTCATTTATAAATTTATCCACCACCTGCTTCATTATCTCGGGGGTAAGTGGATCAAAGGTAATAACTGAATCAAGACGGTTCCTGAACTCAGGGCTGAATAATTTATTGACCGCGTCTTTGCCTTTTAATACAGTTTCTCTGGTCCTGTCTCCAAAACCGATTGCAGCCCTGCCCATATCTCTGGTCCCGGCATTAGAGGTCATAATAAGAACAACGTTGCGGAAGTCTGCTTTTTTCCCGCTGTTATCGGTCAGCGTAGCATAATCCATTACCTGTAGCAATATGCTGAATACGTCAGGATGCGCCTTTTCTATCTCATCGAGCAGAAGAATGCTGTATGGATGCTTTCTTATTGCGTCGGTCAGCAATCCGCCCTGATCAAAACCGACATAACCCGGAGGCGCTCCAATAAGACGGGCTACAGTGTGTTTTTCCATGTATTCACTCATGTCAAAACGGATGAACTGATTACCGAGCACAGAAGCCATCTGCTTTGAGACTTCTGTCTTACCCACCCCGGTAGGCCCCGTGAACAGGAATGAACCTATAGGTTTTTCTGCCGTTCCAAGGCCTGCGCGCGCCCTTTTGATCGAAGATATTAAGGAATGTATGGCTGCGTCCTGTCCGAACACAACTTTTTTCAATTCATCTTCCAGGCCCCTCAGCCTGTCCATATCAGACGTTGAGACAGTGCGTTCCGGGATCTTCGCTATCTTTGCCACGATCGCCTCCACCTCAAGCTGTCCGACCGTCTTCTTGCGGATATACGATGGAGAAAGCTTCAAAAGCGCCCCTGCCTCGTCGATCACATCTATAGCCTTGTCAGGGAGAAATTTATCATTTATGTACTTGGCTGAAAGCTCTGCAGCAGCCCGTATGGCGGCATCGGTATATTTAACGCCATGAAAATGCTCGTAATAAGACTTAAGGCCCTTCAGTATCTGAATAGTCTCTTTTACGTCTGGTTCGTATATCTCTATTTTCTGAAAACGTCTTGAAAGCGCCCGGTCCCTCTCAAAAAAATTTTTATATTCTTCATATGTACTGGCGCCGATGCAGCGCATCTTGCCTGTATTCAGGATAGGTTTCAGTATGTTTGACGCGTCCATCGAACCTCCGCTTGTCGCGCCCGCTCCGACCACAGTGTGTATCTCGTCAATAAAAAGTATCGCGCCGGGTATTGATTCGAGACTTTTCATCGTTGATTTGAGCCGTGCCTCAAAATCTCCCCTGTACTTGGTCCCGGCAAGCAATCCTCCCATGTCAAGCATAAATATCCTGGTGTCTTTCAGGAGCTCAGGGACTTCTCC